>NZ_DASQPW010000063.1:0-24396 GCF_035643755.1 Stackebrandtia sp.
AGGCGATCGCCACGGCCAAGGCGAGGGCGAGTAGCACCAGGACGAACTCCATGAGGGGCATCCTCGCACGACGGGACGGTCGGGGGTGTGGCGGTCGCTCGAGCCTGTGGATAACTCGCGGACTGTGGAAAGACGGGCGCGAAGCTCGTCGGCCTCGGGGACGCCGAGGCGGGTGAAGATTTCTACGGCGTCGTGTAGACACTCATCTGCCAGTTTCGTTTGTCCATCGCCCGCGTATGCCCAGCCCAGCACCTTCTGCGTCTCGGCTCGCCGTTTGAGGAGCGACATGCGGTCAAAGCGGTCTCTCGCACGCAGTCCCATTCGTATCGCCTCTCGATACTCCTCAAGTCCCAACATTGCTTCACTGCGAATCAGCGAGAGCTCAGCGACCGTAAGCACATCGTCCTCACGAGGATCCTCAACACCCGACGAATCAAGGATTTCTTGAGCCTCTTGGTAACGGCCAGCACTGATTACCGCCCTGGCCAGCGCCATCATTGCATCACGCGCCAAGGACCGACGATCTGACTCCACAGACAGTCTGAGGGCCAGGCGAGCATCAAACTCGGCCGCATCGAACTCTTCCAGCCGCCGATACGCATGGCTGCGGGTAACGAGGCAACTGACTTCATGTGTAAAGAATCGACCGCGTCGGCATACCGCAATTGCCGCACTCGCTTTGTCCACCGCATCTCGGTAGCGTCCGACATCCCTGTACAGTCTCGCGACCTCTGCGATAAGGCCGGGGTGACCAACTTCAGGGTTGCTTGATTCAATATCCTGTGCTATCTCAAAATACTTTTCTGCCGCGGAATACAGTCCTTTGTGTCTGCAAATGCTTCCCAGCACCCCAGCACACTGATATGCGACATCTTGGCTTCCTGTGTTTCTAGCAGCGTCCAGAGCTTCTTCCATGAGAGATATTGCTTCCTCTATCTCTCCAAGTTCGGAAAGCAGCATTGCCAAGTACGACCGATACTGCCCTGAATAGTCGCCATTTGGACGTTTTTCGACCTCAGCCAAAGTCTTGCGCGCATAGTCAACCGCAGCCGTACGGTCGCCCAATGCTCGGAATATTTTCGCCAAAATATCATAGGTCAGGCAGCACGCGTCAGGGTCCATCGACTTATGCGCGGACGCAAGCGCATATTTGGCATATTGGAGTTGGGCGGAAGTCCTATAGGTGTCGTCCAAGAAACTTGCAATGCAAGTGGCGAGACACCAATAGGAACCATGCGATCGCCACATTCGCAATGCCGCAAGCACATTGGGGTACTCATCCGTGGCCAAGGTCCGCCGCCGCTCGAAATACCAACCGATGAGCCGATCCTGCACGTCCACCATGTCATTCGGAGTGGCTGTCTCCTGAAACTTGGCGGTGACATGTTCACGAACCAAGTCATGAAAGCGAAGTCGGTGGGGCCTATACCGCTCGACAAGGTGAGCAGATTCCAGCCGAGCGATCCCCTCGGCTGCTTGGTCATCGGGCATCGGTGACAGCCGTAGGGCAAGTTCTTGGGTGAAGTCGTCACCCGGAACGAGTCCAAACCGATAAAGCAATTGCCGCGAGGCGTCATCAAGTACATCAATCGAGAAATCAATCGCTCGCGTGAGAGTCGCAGCAGGATCACCATTGATGGCCAGGCGATCCAGACGGTGCGGTCCTTTCAGCTCCGACACAAAGTCGGCAAGTCTCTTGTGTGGTTGTGACGCGACGTTGGCTGATGCGATGCGCAGCGCCAAAGGTAGGTGTCCGCAGAGTTGGGCGATCATCACGGCGGACTCGGGATCTTCATTGAGCCGTCGGGGCCCGAGGATGTGTTCGAGCAGTTTGATGGATTCAGCTTGACTCAACGTGTCCAAACGGACAGGGACCGCATCATCGTGCGTCGTCAGCTCCAGAAGTTGGTCGCGGCTAGTGATCAGGGCGAGGTTTGACGTGCCTCCAGGCAGAAGCGGACGAACCTGATCGGCGGTCCTCGCGTTGTCGAGCACCACGAGCACCCGCGCGTTTTTGACGTGTGATCGATACAGGGCCACTGCTTCATCGATTTCGGACGGAACCTTTTCGGGAGTAACGCCCAGAGCTACGAGAAACCTTGTCACCGCCTCGATCGGCGTGACGGGTGGACGCTCGTCCCATCCGCGCAGATTGATGTACAACTGTCCATCGGGGAAGTGGCTACGCACCTTGTGGGCCCAGTGCACCGCGAGGGCCGTCTTCCCCGCCCCGCCCATGCCAGCGATCGCGGATACCACCGCCGTCTTGCGGGTCGAGGCGAGGAGCTCGTCCAGCGCGGCGAGGTGTTCGGTTCGGCCAGTGAAGGTCGCCGTGTCAGCGGGAAGCTGGGCGGGAATAGGATGAGACGGGGATTCGGTTGAGCTCGCCAGCAACGTCGCGTTCAGCGCCGAAATGTCGGGGTTGGGGTCGAGACCGAGTGTGTCCGCCAGCCGCACCCTCAGCGCCGCATACACCTCCAGCGCCTCGGGGGTTCGTCCCGTGTGGTGCAGCGCCTCCATCAACTGTGCGGCGAACCGCTGACGGTCGGGGTGCCGCTCGACGAGCCTCCGCAACTCATCGATGATGTCGGCGTATCGGCTCGCCGCGAGATCCGCGTCCACCTTCGTCTCGAGCGCCGCCAGCCGCGATTCGTTGAGCCGCTTGGCGATCGCCTCGATGACCCCGCCCGACAACCCCTCCAACGGATCGCCCCGCCACAGCCCGAGCGCCTCCCCCAGCAGTGGCCCCGCCTCGTCCGCCGCTCCGCGCGCACGATCAACCAGCTCGGCGAACGCCTGTGCGTCAACAACATTGCCGTCCAGGCTCAGCCGATACCCCTGTCCGCTCGGCTCGATCGCGCCCGGGTCCGGCAACTGTCGCCGCAGCGCCGCCACGTGATTCTGCACCTGGCGCCGCGCCGTTTCGGGAGGGTTGTCGTCCCACAGGGCGTCCGCCAGACGCGAGACCGTGACGACCCGTCCCGCCTCCGCCGCCAGCACCGCCAGCAGTCTCGGCGCGTGCCGCCCCGAGACCACCACCCGCGCGCCGTCGTGCCAGACCTCAAGCGGCCCAAGGATCTTGAACTCCACGTCGTCTCCGCTCAGACTCCCGCTCGACACATTTCGATCGGACTATACAACGGAGAGTCAGGGGCCGCGGTCGGCGAAATCGCCGCTGTCAGGGCATCCTGGCGAACTCGGTCAACGCCGCCGCCAGGTAGGCGGGGTCCGCCGCCGCGCACAGCTCGCGCACCGCGTGCATCGACAGGATCGGGATGCCCACGTCCAGCGTCAGGATCCCCAGCCGCGTCGCGGTGATCGGGCCGATCGTGGTGCCGCAGGGCAGCGAGTTGCGGTTGACGAAGGTTTGCATGGGCACGCCCGCGCGCTCGCACGCCTCGGTGAAGATCGCGCGGCCCACGCCGTCGGTGGCGTAGCGCTGCGACGCGTTGAACTTCAGCAGCGGTCCGCCGCCCGCCATCGGGTGGTGGCCGGGCTCGTGGCGATCCACGTAGTTCGGGTGGACCGAGTGGCTGGTGTCGCTGGAGGCCACCACGCTGTCGGCGAAGGCCCGGGCCGCGTCCTGCGGGTCGCCGCCGCAGGCGGCGACGAGGCGCCGCAGCACCGTCTCCAGGAACGGGCCGGCCGCGCCCGAGAAGGACTCGCTGCCGCATTCCTCGTGATCGAAGGCGGCCAGCACCGCGATCCGATCGCCCGGCCGTTCGGCGATCGCGCTCAGCGCCGCCACGCCCGCGTGCACCGAGGAAAGGTTGTCCAGCCGCGGGCAGGCCAGCAGTTCGCGGTCGCGGCCCAGGTAGGCGGGAGGCTGTACGTCGTGCAGGGCCAGGTCCCAGCCCGTCACCTCCGCGGGGTCGAGGCCCGCGTGCTGGGCGACGTGGGCGATGAGCTCGCCGTCGCTGGGCTTGCCCATGCCCCACAATGGAATCATGTGCTCCTGGGCGTCCAGCACCTGGCCGTTGTTGACCTGTCGGTCCAGGTGGATCGCCAGGCGCGGCACCCGCAGCAGCGCCTCGTCGATGTTGACCAGGTGGGTCTTGCCGCCACGGGTCACCAGCCGACCCGCCAGGCCGAGGTCGCGGTCCAGCCAGGTGTCGTGCGGCACCCCGCCGTAGATCTCCACGGCCACCTGCCGCCAGCCCGCCGACCCCGTGTCGGGCGCGGGCTTCACCCGCAGGTTCGGCGAGTCCGTATGCGCCCCAATGACTCGAAACCCCCGCGTCACGTCCGCGCCCTCGGGAACGAACCACGCCATCAGCGCGCCCGCCCGAATCACGTACCTGCCCCCGCTCCCGGCGTCCCAGCGCTCGGTCTCGCTCAGCTCGGTGAACCCCGCCCGCTCCAACAACCGCGCCGCCTCGGCCACCGCGTGAAACGGCGTCGGGGAGGCCGCCACAAAGGACATCAATCCGTCGGTGTGCCGACGATCAAAGGACAATGAGGACATGACCCGCTCTCAAAGGACAAACGTGACGACAGCGGCCCACGACCGCGCAACGAGCCTACGCGCTCACCTGCGAGATCATCACGTCCGCATTGGCCAAGTCACAAATGTGAATTAGAAGCCGATGTCGATCGAGGTTCCCTCAGAATCCGTCCAGTCGAACTCATCGTCCTTTTTGGCGTTCTGAATCACGTCGTCGCTGTAATGCATGAGGCGGTCGCCGGTGTCCTTGTCGTACCGACCCAGCACCGGGGGGAGCGCCTTCTTGGTGGGCTGCCACACGGCGTCCTCGTCGACGAATTCCTCTTCGTCCTCGGCGGCCTGCGGGTCGTCGTCATCCCACCCGCGCGGCATCTCCTCGCGGGGAGCTCGGGCACCGGGCGATGACATGGCGGACCTCATTACATGCGAAGTATCGGGGCTGTGCGTCAAGTGTACCGACGTGGGGCGCGACGGACAATGGTCAGTGGACGCGGGGCGGGCCCGCGTCCACTGTGCCGACCGTCGTTACTCCTCGGGCGGCAGCCACGCGGTCTGGATCTTGCGGTTGCCGTGCTTGCGGGTGACCAGCCAGCCACGGCCGGTGGCCATCGGGCCCATCCTGATGTCACCGAGCAGCTTGCCCTCGTCGCGGGGGCCGCCGCCCTGGAAGCCGGGGGTGGCGAGGTCCTTCATCGCGCCCAGGAACTTCGCATACAAATCCCGGCCCGCACCGCCGGAGCGCCTGGTGACGATGATGTGAAGCCCGATGTCGCGGGCCTGCGGTATCAGTTCCAGGAGTGGCATCAACGGATTGTCGTAGCCCGAACCCACGAGATCGAAGTCATCGATGATGGCGAACATCTCCGGCCCGGACCACCACGAGCGCTCGCGCAGCTGCTGCGGGGTGATGTTGTCCGGTGGGAGCCGTCCCTTCCCAGCGGTCAGGAAGGCGTTGACCATCTCCACGCTTTGCTCAGAGGTGGAACAGTGCTTGACGAGATACTTCTCCGGGACTGTGCCAAGCAGACTGCGCCGATAGTCGAAGAGAACGAATTGCGCTTCCTTTGAGGTGCATCGGGACACGATGGTCTTGATGAACTGGCGCAGGAAGGTGCTCTTGCCCGACTCCACGTCGGCGATGTACATGAAGTGCGGGTCGGTATCGAGTTCCAGGTACACCGGCTGGAGGTTGTGCTCGGCGATACCGATCGGAACGTGCCACTTGTTGGTGTACTCGTTAACCGGCAGGCTCTCGTACGGCAGCTCGGCAGGCAGCAAACGCACCGCCGGCGCCGGGGCACCTTGCCAGGCGTCGCTCACCTTGGCAACGAAGTCCTCGATACCCGCAAGGAGTGCGCCGTCCGCCTCGGGGTTTCCGTCGATGCGCGGCAGCGCTGTCAGTGTGTGGAGACCTTCGGAGGTGATACCCCGGCCCGGTCGCCCCGATGGCACTGCTTCGGCGGCGCGGCGGCCACCGATGGATTCGAAGGCATCGGACACCTTCAACTCGACGTTACTGCCGAAGAGGTCCCGGACAGTGTGGCGGAACTCCCCCCATTTCACCGCGGCGCCGACCACGTGGACGCCGAACGAGAGTCCACGTTGGAGGATCTGGGCCACCAGCGACTCCACATCCTCAAAGTCCTGACGCAACGACAGCCAACCGTCGATCACCAGGAAGACGTCGCCAAACGGATCGTCCTTGACCCGTCCATCAGCACGCATCTTCCGGTAAGTGGACATCGAGTCGATACCCATGGTGGCGAAACGCTGCTCCCGCTGTTCAAGGATGTTGAACACCTCGGCTGCAGTACGCCGCACCTCGTCCGTGTCCAGGCGCTGATACACGGCGCCGACGTGCGGTAGGCCCCTCATTGTCGACAACGCACCACCACCGAGGTCGATGCAGTAGAACTGCACCTCCGCGGGGGTGTGCGTCAACGCGAGCCCGCCGATGATGGTTCGCACCGCCGTCGACTTTCCGGACTGGGTACCCCCGGCGACCGCGATGTGCCCAGCCGCGCCGGTGAGGTTGAGCCATTGGATGTCTCGGCGTTGATCGTAAGGCTTGTCAATTAGCGCGACGGGTACCTGCAGCGCACCCTGCTGCTCCTGACGGGTCGTGTTCAGCCCGCGTTCGGGGGTCGTGGCGAGCTGGACGAACTCGTCCAACGTCGGCGGAATCTCCAACGGCGGCAGCCAAACCTGATGCGCCGGGGTTCCCTTGCCCTCCATCTTGGACACAAGAATGTCCAACAGGGACTCGCCTACCCTTTCGTCGTCGTCCTCCACGACGTCGGTCGGGCTCTTGTCCTCCACCGGCTTCGGCGGCGGCGCCACATACGTCGAGGTGAACTCCCGCACCTGCGGGCCACCCGACGCGGCGATCGCCTTCTCCACCGCGCTGCGCTGATACACGCCGGACACGTACGAGGCCCGGAACCGAATCAACGGCTCGGTGCCGAACCGCATGTAACCGTGGCCGGGCGCGCGCGGCAGCTCGTACGCGTCGGAGACGCCCAGCACCGTGCGCGACTCGATCGCGGAGAACGTCCGCAGACCGACCCGGTACGACAGGTGCGTGTCCAGCCCGCGCAGCTTGCCCTCCTCCAGACGCTGCGAGGCCAGCAGCAGGTGGACGCCCAGCGACCGACCGACGCGTCCGATCTGGACGAACATGTCGATGAAGTCGGGCTTGGCCGTCAAAAGCTCGGAGAACTCGTCACAGATGATCAGGAGGCTCGGCAGCGGCGCGATCGGCGCGCCCGCGGCCCTGGCCTTCTCGTACTCGCGCAGCGACGCGAACTTGCCCGCGGCGCGCAGCACCTCCTGGCGTCGGATGGTCTCGCCCTCGATGGCGTCCTTCATGCGGTCGACCAGCACCAGCTCGTCGGAGAGGTTGGTGATGACCGCGGAGGTGTGCGGCAGCTTGTCGAGCCGGGTGAAGGTCGCGCCACCCTTGAAGTCGACGAGCACGAAGTTGAGGATCTCGGGCGAGTGCGCCACCGCCAGCGCCAGCACCAGGGTCCGCAGGGTCTCGGACTTACCGGAACCGGTCGCGCCGATCATCAGACCGTGGGGTCCCATGCCGTCTTGGGCGGATTCCTTCAGGTCGAGGTCGACGGGCAGGCCGTCGGGCCCGACACCCAGCGGGATGCGCAGGCGGTCGCGGTTGGGCCGCGGCGTCGACCAGGCGCGCTCGGCGTCAAAGTCGAAGGGGTCGCCGACGTCGAGCAGGTCGGTGAAAGTCAGGTTGCCCTCGAAGGAGCCGTCCTCGTCGCCGTCCCCGGCGGAGCCGGCGGACTGCCGCAGCGGCGACAGGCGCCGCGACAGGGATTCGGCCTCGGGCAGCGTCAGCGAGTCGGGCTTGCGGATGTCGTCGATGGCGTCCACGGTGCCCATCCGCAGGGTGCCGTCCTCGCGGTGCTGGATCAGCAGCAGGCCCGGCTCGAGCTGGCGCGGCGGGGGCGTGCTGAGGTCCAGGATGGTGACGCCCTCGACGCCGCCCTCGGTGGCCAGGTGGTCGGCTCCCCGGGCGTCGCCGCCGTCCATGATGACGATGACGTGGTGTCCGTCCCATGGGGACGATGCCGGGTTGAACCGGGGCCGGCCCGCGAGCAGGTCGCCGAAGCGCTCCTCGAGCTCGCGCAGCGAGTTGCCCATCAACCGCACCGGCCCGAGAGCGTCGGTGTCCGACGGGTGCAGCGAGTGGGGCAGCCACTTCATCCAGTCCCAGTGCGCCATGTTCTGCTGCGACACGCAGACTGCAAGAAGCAGCTCGTCCGGGCTGTGCCAGGTGGCGACCTGCGCGATCATCGCGCGCAGCAGGCCGCGGCACTTCTCGGTGTCGCCGCGGAAGTACATCTTGGAGAAGCCGCGCAGGTCCATGGCGACGGGCAGGTCGTTGACGACCGCGTTGGTATCGAGGAACTTGCGTAGCGCTGCCGTACATAGCGGCTCGAGATCCTCGACGGGTTTTGTCTGTGGCACCCGGATCGGTGTGGCGAGTTGCTGCGGCCCCAGTCCCATGCGGACCACCGCGAAGTCCCCGTCGCCCGAGCGTCTCTCCCACAATCGCGCGCTGGATACCGACGACCACAGGGTGTCCGGATCGGGGTGGCGGTAGAAGAGGCCGCGCCGCTGGTCGCGTCGCGTCTTGTGGATCTGGCGGCGCAGCTGCGAGAGCTTGCGCAGGAAGTCCCGCCGGATCTGCATCATTTCCTGCTTGTTGGGCCCCTTGCTGCCGGTGAAGGCGTTCATGAGGACCATGCCCAGCATCGAGACGCCGAACATGCCGCCGGTCGCGGCGCGCAGCGGCATGCCGCCGGGGCTGCTGGTCGACCCCATCATCATCAGCATCATGGCGCCGCTGCCCGCCAACATGGGCAGCACCATGAGCATCTGGGACCAGTTGCGTCCGCCGGGCGCCGGAAGTTCAGGCGGCGACTCGACCTGGATGTCTCCGTCGGGCAGCTCCGGCGCGGGGCGCCGGGGCCGTTTCTTCACCATGACCAAGCCCATGGGCGGCTTGCCTCCTGTGGCGGGATGTTGGCGGACGGACGGGTGAGGCCGAACACGTCTGGATTGTTTACTGGGTGCACTCTCACCTTACGGTGGAAGCGCAAAGGCGTCTACTTCGCCCGACACGGCGGTGCGCCTGACAGATATGGTGGGGTGTCCCCACATCGCTACCACCCACACCGCACGTACGAGCAAAGGACCACGACGGTGACCACCGCCATTCGCACCGGCCTGACCCGGATAACGGTCTCGGCACCGCAACGCCGCATCGACCTGGTGCTGCCCGACCACCTGCCCGTCAGCGAACTGCTGCCCATCGTCCTCGACTACGCCGGCGAGGGCGCCGCGGACGACGCCGAGAAGCACGGCGGCTTCGACCTGCGACGCACCGACGGCAAGGTCATCAACCCGGCGCAGTCCATGGCGATGCAGCAGGTACGCGATGGCGAGCTCCTCCACCTGGCGCCGCGTCACGCCGACTGGCCCGAGGGCGAGTACGACGACGTCGTCGAGGCGATCGCCGCCGGCGCCAAGGTGCTCGGCAAGCAGTGGGAAGGCAACCACACCCGCATCACCGGCCTGACGGTCGCCGCGATCGCCGGGGTGATGGCGCTGGTGGGGCTGCTGTACGTCGGCCCGAACTTCGCGGGCCTCGGCACCTGGCTGCCCACCGGGATCACCGCCCTGGTCGCCGGCGTGGTGCTGCTGACCATCGGCATCGCGCTGTCCCGCGCCACTGGTGACTCGCTGGCCGGCGCCACCCTGGGCGGGCTGTCCCTGCCCTTCGCCGCCTTCGGCGGCTACGTGATCCTGGGTCTGCGTCAGGATATTTCGGACTTCAGCGCGCCTGAGCTGCTGGCCAGCGCCGCCACGCTGCTGATCTTCAGCATCATCGGGTTCTACGCGGTGGGTGACGCGCTGCGGGTGTTCGCCGCGGGCGTGGTCGTGGGGTTCTTCGGTCTGGTCGCGGCCGCGCTCGGGTTCACCAACTGGTCGGCCACGGGCGTCGCGGCGGCGACTCTGGCGATCTCGGTGGCTCTGCTGCCGTCTATCCCGGTGCTGTCGATGCGCTTCGCGAAGCTGCCCATGCCGCAGCTCCCCCAGTCCGCCAAGGAACTGGTCAAGGACACCCCCAACCCGCCGAAGGAAGAGATCTTCGCGAAGGTGCTGCGTGCCGACGAGCTGCTCACCGGCCTGCTGATCGGCGCCTCGATCGTCACGATCATTTGCCTGGGCGTCATGGCGTTCGGCGGCGAGGGCGGCGCCGCTCCTTATCTCATTGGTGTCGCCGGCGGCGTCTACCTGCTGCGCGCCCGGCTGTTCCCGGCGGTCCGCCAGCGCATCCCACTGCTGGTGGCCGGCTTCTTCGGCATCGCGTTCCTCGCCTACACCCTGGTGGCGCTCTTCAGCCTCCAGCTTCAGCTGATCGGACTAGTCGGCGTCGTGCTTCCGGCCGTAATTCTGGCGACCGCCTCCGGTCTGCTCTATTCCAAGCGCGCGCCCTCGCCCTACATCGGACGCATTGCGGACATAGTGGACATCATGCTGATCGTGGCCGTGGTTCCCCTGGCCTGCGGCGTGATGGGCCTGTTCGGCTTCTTCGCGGGGATGACCAGTTAGGCCAGAAGTGGCACGAACTGGGGGTGGCGACCGTTGCGGAGGTCGGCTACTGTGACGAGGCAGACGGCGTTAGTCGTCTACACCACCCACATTCCTTCGGAATGACAGATAGGACCGAAACAATGGCAGATGGACACAGCTCTATCAAATTCGAACACGCGTCTGTCGCGCAGACCATCTCGAGTTTCCGTGGCCTCCAGGGCGACATGGAAAAAGAACGCACGATGCTGTTCGACGAACTCGAGATCCTGCACACCAGCCTCGTCGGTAGCGCCGGTAACGCGGCGGCCGTATTCAGAACCGAGACCGACAGGGTCTTCGGAAATCTGAACAAACTCTCTACCGACATCGTCGACGCCCTGCAGGGCGCGACCGACAGCTCCAGCGCCGGCGACGAACAGCACGGCCAGCAGCTCCAGACCGCCATCAACGGCGTGTCCGAGGGCTCGGACCTGCTGTCACACGGCCAGTAGTCGCAACCAACCACTCAAGCTTTAATCTCAAGGAGACGGAAACATGGCCGGTAGTACAGATGCCCTTAGGTACGAATACGGTGGAATCAGCAGCGCGGTCGCGGCCGCGCACCGATTCTCAAACAACGTCAAGGGGCTGCTCGGTGATGCGGCTTCCTCGCTTAATAAATACGCCAGCGACACCGACGGTGCCTACGCCGCGGCCTTCCAGGCGGCGCAGCGAAAGCTTCACCAGGCGGGAACCACCATCGAACAGTCCGCCGCGAAATTCGCCATGCACCTCGAAGAGGGCGCGTCCAACATGAACTCCACCGACGTGCGGTGGGCGAACACCATGGGTGACATCGCCTAATCAATGCTCGTCCGAGTGCCCCTGTCTCATGGCAGGGGCACTTTTCTTTTCAATGGCTCGCCGCACAATCAGCGGGTTGGAGCCTACCGGCTATCGTGTAACCGCAACCTCAGCGTGACCCCGTAGAGGAGACCCCATGGCCAGCCGTCGCGATCAGCTGCAGAGCTACCAGTTTCTGTTGCAACGCGTGGTCTCGGCACTCGTGTACCGCAAGACCGACCCGGCGCAGTCGCCCTTCCGGCGCACCGGCGGCGCGGTGTTCGCGGGCATCATGCTGGCCGCGCTCGCCCTGGCCATCACCGCCGTCATCGGCCTGTTCGCCAGCAACTTCGGCAAGGACCGGGACTGGGTGCTGGGCAACAAGGTGATCATGGACGAGGACACCGGCACCCCCTATGTCGTGCTTCCTCCCGCCAAGGACGAAAAGCACCAGCCCAAGAACCAGGTCCTCTACCCGGTCACCAACTTCGCGTCCGCCGCCCTGTTGGCGGGGACGACCGAAAAGATCTCGGTGAGTTCAAACTCGCTGGCCGGTGAGGACGAGGACCTGGGCGACCTTCGGATCCCGCCGCGCGGAACCCCGATCGGCATCGTGGGAGCGCCGCAGTCCCTCCCCACCTCGGACTTGATCATCGACGACCCCTGGACCCTGTGCTCCAAGCCCTCCGCCGGGGGCGACTCCTACTCCTCGAAGCTTTTCATCGGATCGATGAGCGGAGTAACGGGCTCCAAGCTGGCGAGCAACGAGGCCCTCCTGATCTCCGACGGCGACGACACCTACATGCTGGTCGACGGGAAGCTGCACCTCATCGACCCCGATCTGTTGGACCAGGCCGGCACGAACCTCGCCTGGGACCCGAAAATCACCCTCCCCGTTGACGCCGCCTTCACCGATGGCATCAACAAGGGCGACCCCGTCGAGTTCCCGGACCTGGGCGGCACGCCCGGCGATTCCGTCTCGGGCGGCGGCACGATCGGCACCGTGCACAAAAACGCGGCCGCCGGCGGCACCGTCTACCTGGCGCAGACCAAGGACGGCTTCGCCCGGGTCACCGAATTCCAGGCGGAGATCCTCAAGGCCGCCACCAACCAAGACGGCTACGAGTCGGGCGGCGCGAGCCAGACGGACGACCTGCAGCCCACCAAGACGAGTGATTCCCTTCCCGCGAACATGCCCAAGTTCCCCACGGTCGACTCCTCGGCACCCACCCAGACCTGCGCCACCTACACCAAGACCGGCAAGGTCACGGTCAACCACGACGTGACGTTCAAACACGAGGTTCCCGGCGTCAAGACCACCAACCACGACGACACCGGCAAGAAGTACGTCAACCGCATCGTGATGAAGCCCGGCACGGGCGCGATCGTGGAAACGGGGTCGGCGCTGTCTCTGGTTACCAGCGACGGGGCCATCTTCGGCTTGGACCAGACGAAGCCGGCAAAGACCAAGAGCGGCAAGTACACCCCGCCGAACAGCGCCATCGTGGCGCTGGGCTACTCCTCCGGGGTGGCGAAGGTCCACATGCCCACCAACCTGATCAGTCTGATCCCCCCGGGCCCCGAGCTGAGCCCGCAGCGGGCCCTGGACGCGGCCACCAAGGAGCAGTGATGACACGCTCCCCACAGCAGCGAAAGCCCCGCGCCCACCGCTCGCTCGCCGCCGCACTCAGCGTCGGTGTGGCGGCGCTGGGTCTCACGGTGGTCACGCCGGGGACGGCGCTGGCGAAGGATGATTGCCCGCACGCCTCCAGCGCGGTGGCCCCGGGCAAGTTGAAGTCGTCGTACCTGTGGGCGCAGAAGGCGCTCGACGTTCCGCGCGTGTGGTCGACGACCCAGGGCGAGGGCGTCAAGGTCGCCGTCATCGACTCCGGCGTGGACGCGAGTCTGGACAAGGCTTTCGGCGATCGAGTGAGCCCCGGCCACGCGTACATCAAGGTGAGCGCGAACGGCAAGGGCAATACGGACGCGACCGACGACTGCGACGGTCACGGAACCGAAGTGGCGGCGATCATCGCCGGCAAGAAATACAAGGGCATCGACTTCTACGGCATGGCGCCCAAGGCCACGATCGTCCCGTACCGGATCGCCAACGCCCGTCCCGCCGCTGAGGACAAGGACGACAAGAAGGGCGACGGCAGCAGCACAGAGAAGACCTTCGCCTCCAACGCCGACGTCGCCAAGGCGATCCGCGCCGCGGCCGACGGCGGCGCGAAGGTCCTCAACCTGTCGCTGAAGTACAGCGAGGACGTCCCCGGCATCAGGGACGCCATCGCGCACGCGATCGACGACAAGGGCGCCGTCGTCGTGGCCGCCGCCGGCAACGAGGGTGCGAAGCAGAAGAAGGTCGGGGACCGCATCTCCTACCCGGCCGCCTATCCCGGCGTCATCGGTGTCGGCGCCGTCAACTCCGGCAACGGAAAGACGGTCGCCTCGGAGTCCGGGGACTGGGTCGACGTCGTGGCTCCCGGCGAGAACACCGCCGCCCCGCTGCCGAGCAGCGCCGACGGCAAGTTCGAGCCCGGCTTCGGCGGCACCTCGGGCGCCACCGCGTTCGTCTCCGGCACCGCCGCTTTGCTTGCCGCCCAGCACAAGGACTGGAGCGGCAAGCGAATCTCCAGACAGATCCTCGGCACCGCCAGCCCCACCCCGGGCGGTACCGGCATGAACAAAGAGAGGTTGAGCCCGGGTTACGGCCACGGCATGATCGACCCCTACCGGGCGGTCACCGAGCGCCTTCATCCTGAGGAGTCCCCCGAGGACAACTCCGAGATGGACGTCCCCCCGATGGGCGACAAAGAGGTGGCCGAGGCCGACCACTACAACGCCATGAAGCCCTGGGCGATCTGGATCGCCGCGGGCGCGCTGGCGTTGTTCGCCGCCGCCTTGACCGGCGTTGGCGCGATGCGCCGGGCTCGCAAGCACGACTGGCGGATCAGGAAGGTCTCCAAGGACGACCAGACCCAGCCGTTCGACGACGGAGACCCGATCTCGCTGTACCAGGGGATCAAGGGGCTGAAGGAGTAGGCGGGACGCGGTCCGTGTCCCGCGGTTCAATACTTGGTGCCCGCGACGAGGTCAAGACACAGGATCGCGTGGTCGGTAGTTTCAACCATCTCACCCTTGGGGTCGGGGCAGTCCGAAGGTTGCTTTACCTTGTCGGTGATGCTGAGGATGGACTCGGCCGTGTTCTCCGGCAGGTCCGCGCAGTCGGCGGGCTTGTATGAGAACCCTTCATTGTGGAGGCATCCTCCCGGCTCCGCGGTCTTCATATCGACGACGGTCATGAGCTTCGCCCCGGAAATCCGCCAGGTTCCAGAGTCACGATGCAGCTTGTAATCCCAGCGCATGCGCACGATGTCTTCGTAGTTCGGAAGATCAAGGGTCTTATCGACGACAACCGTGGACCGTGTCCCCTTGGTCGACTCGTTCCGAATGTGGAAACCCATGTGGCTCTTGGTGAACCAACGGCGCATGGTCTCCATGCCCTCGGCGTTGTCGCGAAACTTGAGCGCGTCAGGCGCGTCGCTGGTGACGAGTTTGCGAGCAGCCGCGAAGTCTCCCTTCTGGGCATCGGACACGAACTCCGTCACCACATCGGACGGTGAGCCTCCGGAGAAGAACAGGAAATAGGCCGACCCCGCGAAGACCAACGCCAGCACTACGCACATCGGAACGAGGACGCGCAGCGCCTTGCGCCGCTTGGGCTGTGGAGCCGGCGTGGTGCCGGGAAGAACGCCCGCGCCGTATCCGGCCGGGGTGTACGGGCCGTTGACCGGGTAATAAACCGGATCGGTGTATGGGTTCTGAGGGTATTGCCCGCCGGGGATCTGGCCTGGTGGCGTCGGCTGGTACGGCTGTTGGTATTGCGGGTACCCGTATGGTGGCCCTTGCTGAGACATCGCGTCGCCTTCTGGTGTGCCTGCGGTAGCAATGCCGCGCAAACCCGAACGGATTCTTCGCCCACGTCCGTGACCCCCCACCTCTATCTGGCGAGCAGCTTCTGCGCGTCACGCACGCCGTCGGAGATCTGATCCAACATGGTGGATGGATCGAGTCTGTCGGGTTGCTTGTCCGTGGCGACGGACAGCTCGTATTGGATCACCATGTTGCCGTCCATGATCATGACGACGCACTGTGAACCGTCCTTGCGTTGATAGCCCTCGTAATACTTCGGCAGGCACCAGGACTCGCCCTGCTCCCACTTTCCTTGGAACTCGGAGAACTTGACCGTCTGGCCTGGGGCGACCGCATCCTGTCCCTCGAGATACTTGATGTCGAAGTCCCATTCGCCCTTGACGGCCTTGGAGTGTCCCTTCTCGAACACCGCGAAATCCTCGCTCACCGAGACGCACTCGATGCACACGCCCTTGTCGTCAAGCTTCTCCTGAAACAATGTGGAGCATTCGAAGCTCTCGGGCGCGTTCATGCTTCCGCCCGGCCCCTCCAGCCGATTGCCGTCGATTTCGGGAGCGATGTCGGCGTACGACGACCAATCGAGCTTGGCGCAGATGCCCGGGATCTTCTCGTAGTAGGTCTTCGGCTTGCTGGCCTTGGTGCTGGCGGGGTCGCGCGGCCTTTCATCGAATGCCCGGGCGACGACACCGTAAGGACGACTCACAACTCCGTGAAGCGACGAAGTCCTCACGTTGAGGTAAATAATCCGGTGCCCCCGCTACTGACGGGGGCACCGGCAGTGTCAGGACCTGGCGACCGCGACCCTGATGGTGAGGCCGTCCCCGGCCTCGCCGGCGAAGCCGTCGGTCACCGGGGCGAACTCCAGCGAGGCGGCCAGGGTTTCGCGGGCGACGAAGTCGCGGTGGGTGTTGGCCGCGTCGGTGACCTCGGGTGGGGCGTCGACCGTGAGGTTGATGCGGTCGGTGACGTTGAGGTCGGCGTCCTTGCGGGCGTTTTGGACCACGCGGACCACGTCGCGGGCCAGGCCCTCGGCGGCGAGGTCGGGTGTGACGTCGGTGTCGAGGACGACGACGCCCGCGTCGCCGGGCAGCACCGCGGTGCGTTCGGCCGCGCGGGGGGTCATCTTGAGTTCGTACTCTCCCTCGTGGAGGGTGACGCCGCCGGCCGTGACGGTGTCGCCGTCGGTCGACCAGTCGCCGGCCTTGACCGCCTTGATGACCCGCTGGACGTCCTTGCCGAGGCGGGGGCCCAGGGCGCGGGGTATCAGGCTGAGGGTGCGGTCGCTGTAGCCGGAGACGTCGGTGGAGAAGTCGACGCGCTTGACGTTGACCTCGTCGGCGATCAGGGAGGCGAAGTCGCGCAGGGACTCGGCGTTGGGGGTCGCCACCGTGAGGGAGGCCAGGGGGAGGCGGACCCGCAGCTTGGTGGCCTTGCGCAGGGACAGGGCCGCCGAGCAGACCTCGCGGGTGGCGTCCATGGCCGACACCAGGTCGGGCGCCGAGGGCAGCGTCTCGGCCGCGGGGAAGTCGGCCAGGTGCACCGAGCGTTCCCCGGTGAGGCCGCGCCAGATGTCGTCGGCGATGAGCGGCAGCAGGGGCGCTGCGGTCTCGCACACCGTACGCAGCACGGTGGCGAGGGTGTCGAAGGCGCGCTTGTCGCCGGTCCAGAAGCGGTCGCGGGAGCGGCGGACGTACCAGTTGGTGAGCGCGTCCAGGTAGAACCGCACCGCGTTGCAGGCGCCGGAGACGTCGTAGACGTCCATGGCGGAGCGGACGTCGTCGACCAGGGCGCGGGTCTTGGCCAGCACGTAACGGTCGAGGACGTGCTCGGAGGCCAGGGCGCCGGCGGTGGCGGCGTTCGGGGTGGCGTCGTAGCCCTCGGCGTTGGCGTACAACGAGAAGAAGTACCAGACGTTCCACAGTGGCAGGATGACCTGGCGCACGGTGTCGCGGATCCCCGACTCGGTGACGGGCATGTCACCGCCGCGCAGAACCGGTGAGGCGCACAGGAACCAGCGCATGGCGTCGGCGCCGTAGGAGTCGAAGACCTCGTAGACGTCCGGGTAGTTGCGCAGGCTCTTGGACATCTTGCGGCCGTCCTCGCCCAGCAGCGTCCCGTGCACCATGCAGGACTTGAATGCCGGACGGTCGAACAGCGCCGTGGCCAGCACGTGCATCAGGTAGAACCAGCCGCGCGTCTGCGGGCTGTACTCGACGATGAAGTCGCCAGGGTAGTGGTGTTCGAACCATTCGGTGTTCTCGAACGGGTAGTGCACCTGGGCGAAGGGCATCGAGCCGGAGTCGAACCAGCAGTCCAGCACCTCGGGGACCCGGCGCATGGTGGCCGCGCCCGTGGGGTCGTCGGGGTTGGGGCGGGTCAGTTCGTCGATGAACGGGCGGTGCAGATCGGTGGGGCGGACGCCGAAGTCGCGCTCGAGTTCATCGAGCGATCCGTATACGTCCACGCGTGGATATTCGGGGTCGTCCGAGACCCACACCGGGATCGGCGATCCCCAGAACCGGTTGCGCGAGATGTTCCAGTCGCGGGCGCCCTGCAGCCACTTGCCGAACTGGCCGTCCTTGACGTGCGCGGGCGTCCATTCGATCTGCTGGTTGAGCTCGACCATCCGGTCTCGGAACCGGGTGACGGCCACGAACCAGCTCGACAGCGCGCGCTGGATCAGCGGGCTGTCGCAGCGCCAGCAGTGCGGGTAGGAGTGGACGAAGGTGTCGTGGCGCAGCAGCTTTCCGGCCTCCTTGAGGTCGCGGATGATCTGCTTGTTGGCGTCGAAGACCAGCAGCCCGGCGTACGGCGGCACCTCCTCGGTGAGCCGGCCGTGCGCGTCCACCGGCACGACCGGTTCGATGTCGGCGGCGTCGGTCACCACCTTGTCCTCTTCACCGAAGGCGGGTGCGATGTGGACGGCACCGGTGCCGTCCTCCGTGCTCACGTAGTCGGCCAGCAGCACCTGGAAGGCGTTGGGCGTCTCGGCGAAGAAGTCGAACGGCGGACGGTAGCGCAGGCCCGCCAGGTCGCGTCCGGTGTGGCGCGACAGCACCTCGGGGTCCTCGCCGAGCTCGCGGGCGTACGCGCCCACGCGCGCGGCGGCCAGCAGATAGCGCTCGCCGGAGTGCCTCACCACCACGTACTCGACGTCGGGGTGAACGGCGGCGGCCAGGTTGGACGGCAGCGTCCACGGCGTGGTCGTCCACACCAGAAGGTTGACGCCGTCGAGGTCGGAACCGGGCGCCACCAACGGAAGCGCCACCGTCACCGCCGGGTCCTGGCGGTCCCGGTAGGTGTCGTCCATCTTGGTCTCGGTGTTGGACAGCGGCGTCTCGCAGCGCCAGCAGTACCACAACACGCGGAAGCCCTCGTACACCAAACCCTTGTCCCACAAGGACTTGAAGGCCCACATGACGCTTTCCATGTAGTCCAGATCCAGCGTCTTGTAGTCGTTTTCGAAGTCCACCCAGCGGGCCTGGCGGGTGACGTACCGCTCCCAGTCCTTGGTGTACTTCAGGACGGACTCGCGGGTCGCGGCGTTGAACTTGTCGACGCCCATCGCCTCGATCTCGGCCTTGGTGTTGATGCCGAGCTGCTTCTCGGCCTCCACCTCGGCGGGCAGGCCGTGACAGTCCCACCCGAAGCGCCGCTCCACGCGCTTGCCGCGCATGGTCTGGTACCGCGGCACGATGTCCTTGACGTACCCGGTCAACAGGTGCCCGTAGTGGGGCAGGCCGTTGGCGAAGGGCGGACCGTCGTAGAACACGAACTCGTTGTCGCCCTTGACGCCGGCGGTGCGGCGGTCAATGGATGCGGCGAAGGTCCCGTCCGAATCCCAGTGGGCCAGGACGCGGTTCTCCACGTCCGGGAAATTCGGGTTGGCGGGAACGCCCCGGTCGGGGTCGTCCTTCGGATAGGCCATCGCTCGCTCCTTCGCACCGGCCTGTGGGTTTGCTGCCGTATGCGAGGACGAGCCGAAGCCCGCGGTACCACCTCGCTTGACGCGCGCACGCGTCCGCTCGTGGGTGGGCTGTGACGGGCCACTCCCGTCCGGGTCTAATGGGGCTTTCGCCCGTTCTTCCGGAGGCTCACTGGTGATGGCCAGGTCAACGCCGCTGCGGTCAAGTGTAACGACACCGTCCCGGGCCCCGGCAACCGAGTTTCGCCCGGCCAGGCTGGTAGGGTTCTCCTCGTGCGAATTCGCTTGAACGGAAGCTGGTGGCGCCGCTAGGGGCGGCCCCACGATTTCGCACGTAATCGACTCGACGGCCGCCGGTGACGGCGGTCGTTTCGCGTGAGCGTCCTCCGGTGGTCGGCGGCACTGGCAAGCAGGAGGAGCAGCGCCATGACCTCGTACCAGACCCCCGCGGGTGTGACGATCCAGCGGACGTCGCGTGCCTTGGGCGACAACGAGTTCGAGCAGGTCATCGACGCCGTGGAGACGCGGCGCGGTGGGGTGTTGAGTTCGGGGATGGAGTACCCGGGGCGGTACAGCCGCTGGCATATGGCCTACGTGGACCCCTGCGTCGAGGTGGTGGCGCGCGGGCGCGAGATCGGGGTGGCGGCGTTGAACGCGCGGGGCCGGGTGTTGTTGCCGGTGCTGGGAGCGGCGCTGCGGTCGGTCGGGGAGCCGCGGGCCGAGGGGCACGACGAGGTGCGGGTGTACGTGCCGGAGTCGGGCGCGGTGTTCGCCGAGGAGGAGCGCAGCAAGCAGCCGAGCGTGTTCACGGCGCTGCGGGCGCTGTGGAAGGCGATGGGGTGCGACGACGACCACCTGGGGTTCTACGGGGCGTTCGGGTATGACCTGGCGTTTCAGTTCGAGCCGATCGCGGCGAGGGCGCGGCGGGAGGCGGGGGCGCGGGACCTGGTGTTGCAGCTGCCGGACGAGATCTGCGTGTGGGACCTCAAGCGGGAGCTGGCGCATCGGTTCAGCTACGAGTTTACTGTGGATGGTGTGTCGACAGCGGGACTGCCTCGCGGGACGTCCGCATTGGAGTATCGGGCGGGCGGCGAGGTCCCGCCGGGGCCGGTGCCGGGGGCGTACGCCGAGACGGTGCGGGTGGCGAAGCGGGAGTTCGCGGCGGGGAACCTGTTCGAGGTGGTGCCCGGGCATTCGATGTACGCGGCGTGCGATTCGCCCGCGGGGTTCTTTCGCCGGCTGCGCAAGGCGAACCCGGCGCCGTACGAGTTCTTCTTCAACCTGGGCGAGCGGGAGTACCTGGTGGGGGCCTCGCCCGAGATGTACGTGCGGGTGAACGGCGATCGGGTGGAGACGTGCCCGATCGCGGGGACGGTGCCACGCGGCGCCGACGCCCTGGGTGACGCGGAGCGGATCCGGGAGCTGCTGACCTCGTCCAAAGAGGAGTCCGAGCTGACGATGTGCACCGACGTGGACCGCAACGACAAGGCGCGGGTGTGCGTGCCGGGGTCGGTGCGGGTGATCGGGCGTCGGCAGATCGAGATGTATTCACGGCTGATCCACACCGTGGACCACATCGAGGGTCGGTTGCGGCCCGAGATGGACGCGCTGGACGCGTTCCTGACCCACATGTGGGCCGTGACGGTGACGGGGGCGCCGAAGACCTGGGCGATGCGGTTCATCGAGGAGCACGAGCCGACGCCGCGGCGCTGGTACGGCGGCGCGGTGGGCAAACTCGGCTGCGACGGGTCGATGAACACCGGCCTGACCCTGCGCACCGCGCAGATCCGCGACGGCGTGGCCACGGTGCGCGCGGGCGCGACGCTGCTGTACGACTCGGACCCCGACGCCGAGGAACGCGAGACGCACCTGAAGGCGCGGGCGCTGCTGGAAACGGTGTCCGCCAAGGACTCCCCCGCGCCCGGGATCGCTCCCGCCGTGGAGCGGGCGGGCGGCGCCGCGGGCGTCGGGCGGCGGGTGCTGCTGGTGGACCATGAGGACTCGTTCGTGCACACGCTCGGGGACTACTTCAGGCAGCACGGCGCCACCGTTTCGACCGTCCGATTCGGATTCGATCGCGCGTACCTGGACGCGTTCGACCCCGACCTGGTGGTGCTGTCGCCCGGACCCGGGGTGCCGTCGGACTTCGGGTGTGCGGGTCTGTTGGACGAGCTGTATCGGCGGAGGTTGCCGGTCTTCGGTGTGTGCCTGGGATTGCAGGCGATGGTGGAGCACTCGGGAGGGACGCTGTCGACCCTGGGCGTGCCGTGGCACGGCAAGCCCGCTCCCGTCAAGGTGGCGGGCGGGTCGCTGTTCGAAGGCGTGGCCGACGAGTTCACCGCCGCGCGGTACCACTCGCTGTACGCCACGGTCGATCAGGTGCGCGGCGGCTTCGACGTCACCGCCACCACCGACGAGGTGGTGATGGCCATTGAGGACGCCGAGACGAAGCGGTACGCGGTGCAGTTCCACCCCGAGTCGATCCTCACGGCGCGCGACGTGGCGGGGCATCGCATCGTGGGCAACGTGTTGCGGTTGACGCGCCGACGGTCCTAGTCGTCCACCGGCTCGAACACGAACTGCTGCATGGGATCGGACTTCTCGCAGGGCTGCTGCACCATCGCGGTGCCCCTCACCGTCATGCAGAAGTCGCCCTTGGCGGCACGGATGCGGAACACGTCGATGTCCTTGACCTTGTCCACCACGCCATCGATGTGGAAGTACTCCTGGCGCTTGGCATCGCAAAACGCGGTGCGGAAGGGCTTGCCGGGGCCTGTGCCGTCGGGGACGACGCAGCTGCCGTACTTGCTGTCCTCTTTGATCTTGGTGGGTTGGATGCGGTACCCGCCGCCGTCCTTGGCCTTTTCGATGTAGTTCATCCAGTACTTGCCGTCGCAGCTGTCCAGCACCGCGTTCAGCGTCTTGCCGTCGTCGCTTGGCTTCTGGCCCAGGCACTTGCGGGTGCCCCAGCTGCGGACGCGATAGGACTGGTCGGGCGCGATCGACAGGTTGCCGTCGGACGGGGGGAGGTTGTCCTTGTCGAATGTGGTGTCCGCGGTGGACGTGCCCTTGGGGTCGTTGGCGCCCGAGGGATCGTGGGAACCGGCGACCAATGTGGTCAGATAGACCGATGCCGCGCACGCCAGCACCGAGGCGACCACCGTGACGACGATCTTGGCCCGACGGCTCAACCCCCCTCGGGGCATCGGAGGTATCCACCGTGGACGTTCGAGGAAACCAGAGCCGCGCATCGGAGGCGATGGCGTCACGGGGAAAGCGGGCGACGGGGTGACGGGGCGGGTGTCCTCGTCCTCCGCGGCGCTGCCCAGCGCCGACAGGTCGGTGGTCCTGATGTCGTCGGACGGCGGCGGAGGCGAGGCCGACAGGTCCACGGTCTTGTGGTCGGACGGCGCGCCGCCCAGCGCCGACAGGTCCGTGGTCTTCGCATCGTCGGCGGGGGGCGGCGAATCGGACAGGTCCACGGTCTTGAGTTCCGACGCGGCACCCGCCGCCTTGTCGTCGCCGTCGGTCTCCCCGTCGTCGGCCGCGGAGTCCTTCGGGGGCTTGGCAGCGGCGGGGGCGTCGCCGGGCGGGGGCGGGATGCGGACGGTGAGCTCCGTGCCCGTGGAGGTCGCGTCGGGCGTCCTCTGCTTGGGCGCCACGGGATCGGCGTCGGTCTTCCTCGCGACCGCGGGCGGTCCCGCGAAGACGATCGGCTCGCGGCGGTATTGCGCGGGGTCGGCGGGCGGCGAGATCACGTGCAGCGACTCGGTCGGGCCCTCGGGCAACGGCGCGGAGACGGTCGGGAAGCCCGCGCTGGGCGGCATGGGCGGCACGGGGAATCCGCCCGGAGGCGTGCTCGGTGGCAGCGGCGTCCCTGACGGCGGAGTCGACGGCGGCGAGGGCAACCGCGTCTCCGTCGGCGGAGTCGGAGGCGGGCTCGGACGCGAGGCCGCCGCGCCAGACCCGAATCCTGGCGGCGGTTTCAGGCCCTTCGGCGGGCTCGCGGGTTCGGGGACGGGCGGCAGCGCGGGGAAACCGCCCGGGGGCGTGCTCGACGGCGGCGAAGGCAGCGGGGTGCCCGACGGCGGGGTCTGAGGCGGAGGCAGCGGCGTACCCGACGGCGGAGTCGGCCGCGAACCAACGGAACCCGCGGCGGGCGCCTCGCCCGATCCCGACTCGGTCGCCGAAGCCTGTTCGGGCGAGCCCTCGCCCGCGGCGGGCTCCTCGGACTCTCCGTCCCACACCTCCAGCGGCGGCAGCTGCCTGCGCGAGGGTCGGGTGACGGGCGGGACGGGGGGCACCTCGATCGGTCCCGAGGCGGGCTCGTTGGGTTTGCCCGATCCCAGGCGCCACCAGTGCTCGCGCTTTTGGTCCTTTTTGTCCTTCTTGGCGGATTTGCGGTTCGAACGGCGCTTGGGTTCCTTGTCCGTCGTCTCCACGACGGGGAGGTTCGGCAGACGCGGCGAGCGGCGCGAGCGCTTGGCGTGGGACTCGGCCAGCGAGGGCAGCGGCGCGACCGCGGCGGCATCGCGCGCGGCTTCCTCGTCGTTCTGCTCGGGGTGCTCGCTCATGGGACCTAACTTTAGGGCTTATGACGGACCCGGCCTAGGGGCGATGGCGACAATCCCGCGCCGCGGCCGCGCGGGCGAATCGCTTTGGCGGAATTGTCGTTTTCCTAGGGCCGCAGCGCATTATCGGGGATGACGCGGGGCCCTGTCCCGCGCGAATGCGCGAGGCCGACCCCCGCCGCGTGGGCGGCCGGGTCGGCCTCGGCGTCGCGTATCGCCATGGGTGGGGCGAGAGCCTAAGTGCGGTCGGGGAACCACAGCGAGATCTCGCGTTTGGCGGAGTCCTCGGAGTCGGAGGCGTGGATCAGGTTCTCGCGGTTGGACAGCGACAGGTCGCCGCGGATGGTGCCCGGGGCGGCCTTGCGGCCGTCGGTGGCGCCCGCCAGCGCGCGCACCACGGGGATCGCCTCGTCGCCCGTCACGATCAGGGAGACCAGCGGTCCCGAGGTCATGAACTCCTTGAGCGGCGGGTAGAAGGGCTTGTCGACGTGCTCGGCGTAGTGCGCGTCGGCAAGCTCAGCGTCCATTGTGCGCAGACGCATTTCCTCAATGGCCAGGCCCTTGGACTCCAGCCG
>NZ_DASQPW010000064.1:0-41253 GCF_035643755.1 Stackebrandtia sp.
CTATTCGTGCCGCGCACCTGGCGAAGCGGCGCTTCCCCGACGGCCAGTTGTACATCAACCTGCGCGGCACCGCCCCCGACGCCCCGCCCGTCGAACCCGCCGAGGCGCTGCGGCGGTTGCTTCGATCCCTGGGCGTCACCGACGCCGACCGCGTCACCGACGCCGACGAACTGGGAAACCGCTTCCGTGGCCTTTCCGCGGAACGGCGCCTGCTGATGGTGCTGGACGACGCGCGCGAGGCCGCCCAGGTCCGTCCACTGTTGCCCTCGGGCCCGGGGTGCGTAGTGCTGGTGACCAGCCGACGGAGGCTGGTGACGCTCCCCAACGCCGAACACATCGGCCTGGAGCGATTGTCGGGCGAGGAGTCCCGTGTACTCCTCGACGGTCTCGCGGGCGGCGGCCCCGCCCCGTCCGCGTCGTCCGATGTGGAGAAAATCGTCGAATGGTGCGACGGAATGCCGCTGGCGCTGACGATCTGCGGCGCGCGGCTGCGGGACGTCTCGGGAGGATCGGTGTCGGCGCTGGCGCGGCGGCTGGCCGACGCCCGGCATCGGTTGTCCGAGATGGAGGTAGACGATCTGGCGGTGCGCGCCTCCCTCCAGGTGAGCTACGACGAGCTGCTGGGCGACCCGGGCGGGCGGGCGCCGGCCCGGCTGTTTCGCCTGCTGGGCCTGCATGACGGCCCCGACCTGGGCCTCGACGCGGCGGCGGCCCTGGCGGACGCGCCGCCGGCGCAGACCCGCGGGCTGCTCGACGTGCTGACGCGGGCGCGGCTGGTCGACGAACACCAACCCGGGCGCTTCCGCCGCCACGACCTGGTTCACCTGTACGCCAAGGAACTCGCCGCCGCCGAGCCCGAGACCGAGCGTCACCGCGCCCTGCGTCGGATGCTGGAGTCCTATCGGGACGCCGCGCTGGTCTGCCACGACCTGACCTGCCCGGGCTCGAGCGCGCCGTTTCTGCGGGTGCCGCCCGGCCTGTCGGACCGGGTGGGCATCGGCTCCCACGCCGAAGCCCTGAACTGGATCGACGGCGAGCTCGCCAACATCACCGCCGCCGTCGGCGCGTGTCCCGCCGCCGAGGGCCTCCCCGAGGTCGCGCTGATCCTGACCGTGGCCGCCAGCGTGGTCGTGTCGAACTATCGCGGCGCGGCCGACGCGGTGATCCTGTGCCGCGACATGGTGGCCGTGGCCGACCGCTACCGCGATCGCGCCGTCGCGGCCCGCGCCAACGAGGCCCTGGGAACGGCGCTGGTCAAGGCGGGCCAGGCGGTCCGCGCCCGACGGGCCTTGCTGCGCGCCCGCGACCTGCGCCGCGGCGATCCCGCCGAGGAGGCCGGGCCCCTCGCGTTGCTGGCGTTGGTGGCGAGCAACCTGGGCGACCTCGACGCGGCCGAGCGCTACGCCGACGAGGCAGTGGAGATCGGCACCCGGGCCGGGCAATGGGCGAACGTCGCGGTGGCCCTGATCCAAAAGGCGCTCGTCCGGGAGGCCGCGGGCGACAGGGACATCGCACTCGACACCATGCGGCGCGCCGCCGCCACCGCGGCGGACGTGGGCCACGGGTACGCCCAGGCGATGGCGATCGCCGCCGCGGCGAGCATCCTGCGGCGGGCGGGCCTCCACGACGCCGCGATCCGCGCCCACGGCGAGGCCCTGGAGCTGGACGACGCGCACGGGCTCACGGACACGGCGGTGCATGCCGACCGCCTGTGGGGTATGGCCCAGTCCTGTTACGCGGCGCGCGAACCCCAACGGGCCCGCCGGCTGTGGGATCGGGCGGCCGACATCCTGCTGAGGCGCGATGTCATCGGTCCCAAGGATTACGACACCATCCTGGCAACCACGCCCCCGCCCCCGCTCCAAGACGTCGACCGGCGTGACGCCGCGCGGCGCTGAAGCCGTTTTGAAGCCGAACGGGCGGCGAAGCTCGGTAGCATTCGCGCATGTTGAACCATCGAAAGAAGTCTCTGCGCCGGTGGATTTACGGCGCCCTGGCGGTGGCCGTCGCCGCCACCGGGTTGATGGTGGCGCGCGAGGCCATGGCCGACCCCACTCGCGTCGCCGTCAAGGCCACCAGCTTCCGCGCCCCCGCCTCGAGCGCCGCCATGCTTCACGTCAAGCTGGCCTCGGTGAAGGTCGCGGTGTCCGCCGGGCAGTCCGCGTACCTCAACAGCAACCTGCGTTTCAGCAACGCATCTACGCGCATCCTCGTCGACAACCAGCTCGAGTGCGTCAACAACAAGGGCGTGTCGGTACGCAAGGTGCTGCGTAGCCAGAACGTCTTCGCCAAGGGCAACGGATCGCTGTCCGCGGTGTCGCTGACCAGCCGTTTCCTGTTGCCCAGCAAGGTGACCGCCAACTTCCGCTGCGACGTGTCGGTGTGGACGCGCTCCCTGGGCGCGGCGGGCCGCGTCAGCCTCACCAGCGGATTCGTTGAGGTGGCGGGGAAGTACCGCAACACCGCCACCGCGGCCACCTCCACCCGGGCCCTGGTGTCGGCGGGTAAGACGGTGTGGACCCCGTCGGTCAAGGGCACCGCGTCGGTTCCGAAGCACAGTGGACTGTGGGCGGCCCCCAGCGGCGCCAAGCGCCTCAGCGTCTTCGGCGACTTCCAGCTCACCACCTGCTACGGCAAGGACAAGGCGCCCTGCCCCGTCACCTCGGTGAACGGCAAGGGATCCCTGGTGCGCACCACCCTGGTCGCCACGCAGTTCAAAAAGGACGGGTCGGTGTGCAAGTCCTCCAGTTACACCCAGGACACCCGCATCCCGCAGTACGTGCACCACAAGCCGATCTACCTCAACAACTCCAAGGTCCCCGTGGTGACCGGCGGCGGCTGCGTCCCGATCTTCTCGGTCTACGCCAAGCACACGCTGCGCGCCGACCACCCGTACTACATCCACGGGCGCTCCGACGACGGAATCATCAACGTTTTCGCCGTGTAGGCCCGAGCACCGCACGCCAAGGCCCCACCTGAGTCTGCCGGGTGGGGCCTTTTCGCGCCACTTTTCGTGCGGCACTGGTGTTTCGGACCCGGCTCCCATAGGCTGCCCACACCCGTATACCCGGTAGCCGAAAGCCGATCATGAACAAGACCCCCAAGCGCGTCCTCGCCGCGGCCGTGGCCGTCCTCGCCGTCGCCCTGAGCGCCGTCATCGCGGGCTCGGCCCGCGCCGACGACCGCGACTCCACCTGGCAGACCCTGGCGGACAAGATCTACGCCAACGCTTCGTCCAATTACGACACCGTCACCTCGCGCGGCGAGAACGTCCAGGCGTTCCACGTCGCCGCGATCGCCTGGTACGCGGGCCAACGCTCCGGCTGGAAGGACGACCGCACCCAGACCTGGCTGAAGCGCGTCTACGACCGCGCCACCCCCACGGGCGGCTACGGCACGGGGATCGCCCACGACTACTTCGGCGACGGGACGGTCAACCCCGCCGACACCACCTACAGCATCACGACCTCCTGGCACGTCGGCAGGATGCTGATCGACGGGTACAAGGGCGGCGGGGTCCCCGCCTCGCGCGTCGTCGCGGCGGTGAAGTCGCTGTTGGACACTCCACAGTCTCCCAAGCGCGACTGCGTCGCGTACTCCACCAGCCGCAACGACTCCACGTACCCGTGCGTGTGGAACGTCGGCGCCGCGAGCGCCTGGTTCCTTTGGCGCGCCTACCAAAACGGCCTCTACCCCGACGGAACCGGCGACGCGCTGCTGTCCAAGGTGCGCACCTGGCGCAACCACGTGCGCGAGGACTACAGCACCTCCCTGGGCGGCTGGAACTACATCGAGAACGGACCCAACAAACTGGACGACCCCGGCCACCTGGGCGCCACCGTGTCCGCGATGTACGAGGCCGACCCCTCGATCGGCACGACCGCGCTGGCGGCCTACTGGCGGCACTACACCGGTTCGACGTCCGCCGTGGATCTCGTCCCGTACGACTGCTCCAAGGCCGCCGCGACCTACACCCCGGTGAAGAACTACGCGCTGTCCAATCTGGGCTCGCCCGAGAAGAACATGGGGCTGGCGGCTTTCGCGCCCGTGGTCCTCAGGGCCGCCACCACCTGTAAGGTCTGAATCGCACACGGGCCGGACTCGAAGGGTGGTCGTGCCATGCGCGGAGCGGTTCTCCATGCCCCCGGCGACATCCGTCTGGAACAGCGGCCCGACCCCGTCATCGCCGCCCCGACCGACGCGATCCTGCGGCTGTCCGCCACGTGCGTGTGCGGCTCGGACCTGTGGCAGTACCGGGGCGCCGACGCCGTCGCCACGCCGTCCCCCATCGGGCACGAGTACGTCGGCGTCGTCGAGGCCGTCGGCGACGACGTGTCGATCATCGAGCCCGGGCAGTTCGTGGTGGGTTCGTTCCTCGCCTCCGACAACACCTGCCCGATCTGCCGATCGGGCTACCAGAGCAGGTGCGTGCACGCCGCGTCGATCGGGGCGCTGGGCGCCCAGGCCGAGCTGCTGCGCGTCCCGATGGCCGACGGCACCCTCGTGGCCACGCCCGGTCTTCCCGACGACGACCTGATCCCGAGTCTGCTGGCCGCCTCCGACGTGTGGGGCACCGGCTGGTTCGCCGCCGAGGCCGCCGCGGCCGGGCCTGGCAGGACCGTCGCGGTCGTCGGCGACGGCGCCGTGGGCCTGCTCGGCGTCCTGGCCGCCCGGCGGCTCGGCGCCGAACGCGTCATCGCCATGAGCCGCCACGAATCCCGCCAGCGGCTGGCCGCCGAATTCGGTGCCACCGACATCGTCGTCGAGCGCGGCGACGAGGGCGTCGAGCGGATCAAGGAGCTCACCGACGGGCTCGGCGCGCACTCGGTCATCGAGGCCGTGGGCACCCAGGAATCGATGATGCAGGCGATCCGCTCCACCCGTCCCGGCGGGCACCTCGGGTACGTGGGCGTGTCCCACGGCGTCGAGCTGCCGGGCCGGGAGCTGTTCTTCTCCGGCATCCACCTCCACGGTGGACCCGCGCCGGTGCGCCGGTTCCTGCCCGAGCTGATCGACCAGATCTGGCGGCGGGAGACCAACCCGGGCAGGGTGTTCGACCTCGAGCTTCCGCTCGACGAGGTCGCCGAGGGCTATCGGGCCATGGACGAGCGCCGCGCCGTCAAGACGCTGCTGCGTCCCTGACCCGCCGCCGCTCGATCAACCGCGCCGCCCACAGGGCCACCAGCGTGTAGGACGCCAGGACGGCCAGCCCGCCCCACCACGGCAGCGGATAGTAACCCGACGACGGGGCATAGTGCTCGGTCGCCTGTGGATACTCCGCGAACGCCTGCTGCGTCGCGAAACCCGCGGCGGGGGTGTTGCTCAGCAACCAGTCGGCGACGCCGTCGGGCAGCAACGGCAGCGCCGCCAGCGCGTACGGAACCTCGACAAGCGACAGTGCGATGAGGACCGACAGCCACCCGCGCCGCAGCCGAAACCCCACCCCGAAGGCGAAAACGGCGCACAGCCCGATCGTCACCGCGACGCCGACGACCACCCGCGCCAGCAGCGGCAACGGCATCGCGGGCGCGGGGATGTCGTGGGACCTCAGGATCGCCATGCCAATGGGCAGGGTGATGCCGACGGCGACCAGCCCGGTGACGAGCCCCGCGGACCCGACCACGGCGGCACCCGCGGCGAGGCCGCGGCGCGAAGCCTTGGCGCCGTAGCGCGCCGCCACGACCAGCACGATGATCAACGCGATCACCAGTCCCAACAGGACCATGGTGACGAAGAAGCCGCCGCCCTCCTCGGGCACCGGCCCGATGTCGCCGAGGCCCGTGACGGTGACCGTCCCGTCCTTCACCACGGCGCCCGACGGGTGGATGTCCTCGAGCTCCGTGTGGTTCGCGTCGCCCACGGGTTCGCTGTGCCAGCCGCCGCCCGATTTTCCGTCCACCGTGACGTGATCGAAGACGCCGATGGTGTCGGTGGTGCGCACCTCCTCGACCGCGCCGCCCAGGCCGACCCCGTGGAGGGTGAGATCGCCGGGGGAGGCGGAGAACAGGCCGATCTGCATGGTGGCGGGCAGCCCGTCGAGGGTCGCCGATGCCACGGTGTGCCAACGCTTCCCGTCGGGGGACTCGGCGCCGGTGATGGTGTCGCCCGCGCGGGTCAGCCGCAGCCAGCGTGGCCGTTCCCTCGACACGCCGCCGCGGGTTCCCGCCACGTCCTTGTCGTAGTCGTACTGGAACCGCACGCCGTGGCTGCCCGTCATCATGAGCGCGGCGTAGCGCGATCCCCGGCGGGTGCCGTCCTTGATGATGATGCCCGTCTTCGCCCACGGCACCAGGCCCGCGACGAAGTACTGGTGCAGCGGCGGCGGATAGGTGATCGTCCCGCTCATCGACGTCAGCCGCACGGTGATGCTGCCGTGGCGACCCAGGTCGCGGTGGCGGAACCAGAAGTGGTCGCTCACCGTGGTCCCGTTGTCGGCCACGGGATCGGACGGGCATGGTCCATCGCATGTGGACGTGTTGCCCGCGGTGAACAGCAGTCCGAGCCCGATCACCACCAGAACGGCACAGCCCAGGGCGATGAGCCGACCGGGGCGGCGAAACGCCACCCACTCCTGTTTCAGTTTCGCGAAAAATGACATGCCGACGGTTCTACCCAGCGGCGCGTAACACGGACCGAATCGATGTTGTTATATCCCTGTTAGGCCGCGGCGGTCATGCTGGACGGATGTTCAGGCCGCGCGATAAGACCGCCAGAACCCGCTTCACCGCGCTGTACGCCGCCACGTTCCTGGCCTCGGCGGTCGCCCTGCTCGGGCTCACCGCGGTGCTGGGCGGAGCCACGTTCAGCGACACCCAGCACGCGGGCGGTCCCCCCGACGAAAACACGGCGTCCCAACGCGTCGCCGAGCTCCAGCGCGAACTCGACCGCGCCCACACCGAACGGTCCCGCCAGCTCCTGGGCGCCGCGCTGGTCGCGCTGCTGATCATGATCGCGGTGTCCCTTGTGCTGGGGCGCCTGCTGGCCCGCCGCGTGCTGCGGCCGCTGCGCCTCATCACCGCCGCCACCCGCGGCATCACCGCCGACAGCCTGGACCGCCGCCTCGCCGTGGCGGGCCCCGACGACGAGGTCAAGGACCTCGCCGACACCGTCGACGACCTGCTGGGCCGCCTCGAGACCTCGTTCACGGCACAACGCCGCTTCGCCGCCAACGCCTCCCACGAGCTCCGCACCCCGCTGGCCACCATGCGGGCCAACGTCGACGTCGCCGCCGCCAAGCCCCACCCCGCGACCACCACGGTGGCCCTCGCCGAACGCCTCCGCCCCCAGCTCGACCGCCTCGACCACCTCCTCGACGGCCTCCTCGTCCTGGCCCGCGCCCAACACGGCAGCCTCCCCGACGCCACCGCCGTCGATCTCGCCGCCCTCGTCGGCACCGCGCTGCGCGACCGCGCCACCGACATCGACGCCAAGCGCCTCGACGTCACCGTCGCCGCCCCCACCCGCCTCCCCGTCGACGGCAACCCCGCGCTGCTGGCCCGCCTGGTCGCCAACGTCGTCGACAACGCCGTCACCCACACCACCCCCGAGGCGGCGATCCACATCGCCGCAACCGATCCCGCCGACGTCGCCACCCTCACCGTCGACTCGGGCGGCCCCCCGCTCGACCCCGCCCAGGTGGAACGCCTCGCCCGCCCCTTCGAACGCCTCGGCGACGACCGCACGGGCGCCTCGGGTCTCGGACTATCCATAGTCGACGCCATCGCCGCCGCCCACCGCGGCACCCTCGCCCTGACCGCCCGCCCCGAGGGCGGCCTGCGCGTCACGGTCACCCTCCCCAAGGGACCATCGTCATGAGAATCCTTGTCGTCGAAGACGACCCCGCCCTCGCCGAGGTGATCGCCGAGGGCCTGCGCGACCAGGCCATGGCCGTCGACCTCTCCCACGACGGCCTCGACGCCGCCGCCAAGCTCGACACCGCCACCCCCGAGGTGGTCGTCCTCGACCGCGACCTGCCCCGCCTGCACGGCGACGCCCTGTGCCAGCTCATCACCCAACGCCCCGACCGCCCCATGGTCCTCATGCTCACCGCCGCCTCGGCCCCGGGCGATCGGGTCAGCGGCCTCACCCTCGGCGCCGACGACTACCTCGCCAAGCCCTTCCATTTCCCCGAACTGGTCCTGCGCATCCACGCCCTCGCCCGCCGCCGCCCCGACGCCCGCCCCGCGATCCTGCGCGTCGCCGACATCGAACTGGACCCCATGCGCCGCACGGCGACCCGCGACGGCCGCCCGCTCGACCTGTCGGTCAAGGAGTTCGCCGTCCTCCACGCCCTCCTGCGCGCCAGCCCCGCCCACCTCAGCGCCGAAACCCTCCTCGACCAGGTCTGGGACGAAAACGCCGACCCCTTCACCAACACGGTCGCGGTAACGATCGGCCGCCTCCGCCGCAAACTCGGCCCCCCACCGATCATCGCGACAACGCCGACGGTGGGGTACCGCATCGTTTGAGCGGTAAGCAATGTCGGGAGCCCGGGACAATCGCGACTCAGCGCGCCCCCAGGGCCGTGGAGAGGCGGGTGCCGGCGATGGTCACCGCCTCGATGACGTGCGGCAGCGCTTCGGGCGGGAGGCGGAAGACGGGGGCGGAGACGTTCAGAGCGGCCACGACCGTGCCGCGGAAGTCGGTGATCGGGACCGCGACGGCGGTGAGGCCCGGTTCGTATTCCTCCGCCGCCACCACGTATCCGGCGGAGCGCTCAGCGCGCAGCCGCTGGAGCACCTCGGGGGTGGTTCGGGGGGCGAGGCCCGAGCCCGGGAGCGGTTGCGGATGGGCCGCGAGCAGGTCCGTGACCTCGTCGTCGGGCAGGCCGAGGAGCAGCGCGCGCCCGCAGGATGTGCAGTTGAGCGGCGTGGCGCGGCCTATCCACTCGTGGGCCTGTAGCGCCCGCCGGGGTCGCTCGGTCAGGACGGTGACGGCCGCGCCCCCGGCGAGCACGGTGAGGTAGGCCGCCTCGCCCAGCTGTCTCACCAGGGAGCGCAGTACGACCGGGCCGTCGCGGTGGAGCCGGTCGTCGCCCGCCGTTCCCGCGAGGGCGAACAGTTGTCGGCCGAGCCGGTACTCCATGGTCTCGGGGTCGCGCTCCACGAAGCCCTGTTCGGCGAGCACCTTGAGGGTGCGCGAGACCTGGGACTTCTCCTTTCCCAGGGCCGTGGCCACGTCCTGTACCCGCTGCGGGCCCTCGCCCAGCGCGCACAGGACGTTCAGGGCCCTGCGGACGCTGCTGAGGCTGTCGTTGCTCATGCGCGGAGTCTAGGCGAGGGCGTGTGTATGGCGCAACGAGCGTTGCCGTATAAACTCCCGCGGCCTAGGATGGATTCTCATGTGTGGCATAGCCGCTGTATACAGCGAACCGAACGCCTCTGACCCCCTCCATATCGGCGCCGTGGGCGAGCTGATGCTCGCGCGCCTCGCGCACCGCGGCCCCGACGACAGAGACCACTGGAGCATCGGGCGCCATGCCTGGCTCGGACACACGCGACTATCCATCGTGGATCTTGACGGGGGGCGACAGCCCCTGGGATCCCCCGACGGGTGGTCCCTGGTGTGCAACGGCGAGATCTACAACCACGGTCGCGTCCGCGCGCGACTCGGCGAGGAGAACTTCGCCACCGCCTCCGACAGCGAGTCCGCGCTCGCGTTGCTGCGGATGCGTGGGCCGGAGGCGCTCGACCGCCTCCAGGGGATGTGGGCCCTGTGCACCGCCACCGCCGACGGGGGCTTCGTCGCCGCCCGCGACCGGCTCGGCATCAAGCCGCTGTACTGGTCGCGCGGCGGCGCATCCGTCTACTTCGCCTCCGAACTGCGGGCCTTCCCCGAGGGCGTGCAATCGTCCGCGAAGGTGTTTCCTCCCGGCTGCTACTGGACTCCGCGGACCGGCGTGGTGCGCTTCGCCGACGCCGTCGGTGACCACGACCCCCGCCAGTGGGACGGCGTGACGGCCGAGGTCGCCGAGAAGACCACCCGCGAGGTGCTGGCCGACTCGGTCCGCCGCCACCTGATGGCCGACGTCGACGTCGGCGTGTTCCTCTCCGGCGGGCTCGACTCCAGCCTCATCGCCGCGGTCGCCGCGGCCGAGTACTCCAAGGCCGGCAAGCGGTTGAAGACCTTCGCGGTCGGGACGGCCGGGTCTCCCGACCTGGTGGCGGCGCGCCAGGCGGCCCGGTTCCTCGGCACCGATCACCACGAGGCCGTCTTCGACGCGGCGCGGGCCATCGCCGCGGTGGACGAGGTCGTCGCCTCCGTCGAGTCCTTCGACGCGAGCCTGATCCGCAGCGCCGTGCCCAACTGGTTCCTGTCCGAACTGGCTTCGCGCCACGTCAAGGCGGTGCTGACCGGGGAGGGCGCCGACGAGCTGTTCGCCGGCTACGACTACTACCACCGCGACCACGGCGCCCCGGAGGAGCTCGATCGCGAGCTGGAGCGCACCCTCGGCCAGCTGCACGGCCTCAACCTGCAACGCTGCGACCGCGTGACGATGGCGCACGGCCTGGAGGCCCGCGTCCCCTTCCTCGACGCGGACGTCATCGCCCACGCGATGTCCCTGCCCCCGCAGTGGAAGGGCCTGGAGCCGGACGGCATGGAAAAGGGGCACCTGCGGCGGGCCTTCGTCGGCTGGCTGCCCGAGAACCTGCTGTGGCGGCGCAAGGTGCAGTTCGGCACGGGCAGCGGCGCGCAGGACCTGCTCACGCCGTACTTCGACGAGCACGTCAGCGACGCCGAACTCGCCGTGGAGAACAACCGGTCGGACGAGAACCTGCGCACCAAGGAGGAGCTGGCCTACTACCGGGCCTTTCGCCGCGCCCTCCCGGCGGTCCGCCCGGACGCGGTGCTGACCCGCTTCGCCACGGTCTGACCGGCTTGAGGAAATCTGGCGGATTCCGGACACGGCGCAACCGAGACGGACTTTTGGGGCGTGTACTTGTGGGGATCCCGATATAGGGGTCGCCCGGCAAAAATCGAGAGGTGTATGAGTGCATAAGAAGAAAGCCATCTGGGTGTCGGCGCTGACGGTGACCGGCGTGGCGATCGCCACGGCCGGAGTCGGTATGGCCTGGGCCGACACGTCAAAGCCCGGCCACGCGAGCGCGAAGGCGGGATGCGAACTCACCGTGCTGAGCGACGACCTCGGTTCCGCCCAGGGCGTGAGCGCCTCAGGCGAATACGTCGCGGGAAGCACCTACGCGTATGACCCGGGCAACGACGGTGCCGGCGACTCGAAACCGGTCGTCTGGCGCGACGGCAAGCCAACCGAGTTCATGTCCAAGGTCCAAAACGTGATCCCGAAGGCCAAGAGCGCCGTGGCCGGGAGCGTCAACTCCTCGGGAACGGCCGTTGGCACCACCGACCCCGAGGACGGGTCGGGGTACGGCTCGTTTCGCTACCAGGACGGCAAGGCCGTCGCGCTGAAGGCGCCCAAGGGTTACGAACAATCGTCCGCGACATTCATCGACGACGACGGCACCGCCGCCGGGACCGTGACCAGGTCGTCCGACAACGTCGCCGTGGCCGCGACCTGGGCGCCCGACAGCGACACGGCCACGCTGGTCGGCGGCCCCGACGACATCGCGGTCACCTCCCTCGGCGACGACGGCACCGTCTATGGCTACACGGATCCGTACAACAGCCCCAAGATGTGGGCGATCTCGAAGGACGGAAAGTCCCAGCAGATCGAGATCAAGGACGCCAATTCCATCGTCCAGGACTACGTCTCGTTCCCGGTCGTCAACGGCGACTGGATGCTGGCCGACGAGTTCCGCTGGAATCGGGCCGACGGCAGCGAGCCGACCGTCCACGAAATCACCGCCAAGAACGACGACGGCAGCGTGACGGGCAAGGCCTCCGCGATCGACGGCAAGGGCCGCGTCTACGGCGTGGACGCCGACGGCAAGCCCGAGATGGGTGCCGACGGCGAGGTCACCCCGCTGCCGGTCGGCGACGGCGACTTCAAGATGGTGAATCCCGAAGACGCCAGCTCCGACGGCCACGTGGTGGTCGGCAACGCGCTGCGCGGCGACGACGAATCCGCCGTCACCGTTGCGTACATGTGGACCTGCGAGGTCTGACCTCGCGACACACGGCGGGCCCGGGGCTTCGGCCCCGGGCCCTTCGTCGTGGGTCTTGACCGTGCCGACCTCGCGGGGCTCTGCGTCCCCTACCTGGTGTTCCTTGTCTTCACCGTCGTGGTCTCGTACCTGTTCACCTGGGTGTACAACAACGCCTCCGGCAGCGGACCGATCGCCATCCTGCTGCACACCCTCGTCAACGCCTCCCTGCTGCCGGTGCTGTTCCCCGGCGTCGCCAACTCGCTGACCTACGAGTTCGTGCAGGACCTGGCCTTCGGGCTCGTGGCCGCGATCCTGCTCCTGGCGACCCGGGGACGCCTGGGCCACACGGCCGGTCGCCGCACTACGCGGTCTTCAGGGGACCCGCGATCGTATACGTGACGATGGTGACGCCGGACGGGGTTGTCGTCGTGTCACCGAGCGTGAATGACTGCGCGGGGGTTCCTTCCGCGAAGATTCGCTTGCCCGTGCCCATCAGGACCGGGTAGACGATCAGCAGGAGTTCGTCAGCGAGCCCGTGTTCGAGCAGCGTCGACGTCAGCGTGGAGCTGCCCGAGACGATCAGGTCCGGGCCGTCCTGCGACTTGACGCGGCGAACGCCCTCGACGATGTCCGGCCCCACGCCCTCGACCGGTCCCCATGCGAGGCTTTCGGGGCGGTGGGTGACGACGTGTTTTGTCGCCGCGTTGATGCGGTCCGCGATCGGCATGCTCGGCACCTTGGGCCAAAAGCCCGACCACATATCGTAGGTGCGACGGCCCAGCAGCAGGTCGAAGCTGTCGCCGTGCGCGGCCATGACGGCCTCCCCGCCAGCGGGGGTTCGATAGGTCGCGGTCCAGTCGTCATAGGGGAATCCGTCTCCATCGTCGGAATTCTGGATCACGCCGTCGAGGGAGACGTGTTCGATGATCTTGAGGTTTCTCATGGTGAGTCGGTCCCTTTCATTGGTTGTGGAGGTAGACCGCGCCCGCACCCGAAACTCATCGCGAAGACGCGGCGCGCCACAATGGCGGGGTCCATCCCGTCATGAAGGCAGGTGCCGTGACCACACTGGAGCTACCCGGGTCCGATGGCCAGGTCGCGACCCTGCGGTTGTTGTTGCCGCACTGGGTGACCCGCACGAAGTGGGGTCCGGTGATGATGTGGCTCGGGATCGCGGCGGCCGTGGCGTACGTGTGGGGCAACGACCCCGCCGACTCCCGCCCCGACCCCGGCCTGCCGTGCTTCTTCCACCTGCTGTTCGGGGTCAACGGTCCGAGCTGCGGCGGGACCCGGATGATCTGGTACCTGCTGCACGGCGATCTGGTGCAGGCGTTCAGGTATCACGCCTTCGCGTTGGCGGCCGTGCCGCTGGCGGTCTACGGGCTGGTGTGGTGGACGGTGCGGTCGTGGACCGGGCGCCGACTGCCCGTGGTGCGCGTTCCGCCCCGGGTCTTCAACGGTTACATCATCGCCTGGGTGGTGTTCACGTCGGTGCTGCGCAATCTCCCGTTCGGGCCGTTCACGTGGTTCGACATTCCCGACATGACGCCGTGGCTCTTCGGGTGGCTGGGCTGACGGCTCACCCGGTGATTCCCGGGCCCAGACAGCGAAGCACCCCGTGGTGGGTTATCCATCCGATGAGGTCGGTGCGCTCGGTGTTGAGGACGGGCAGCCCGGAACCCGTGGCGGCCATCAGGCCGTGCAGGGCCGCCGCCAGTGTCATGTCCCCGGTGACCGGGATGGGCGCTTCGGCGAGGTCCGCGGCGGTGAGACCGGCGGGGCGGTCGGTGTCGGGGGTCTCGGCCAGCGCCTCGGCGGCATCGCGGGCGGTCAGGGTGCCCAGGTAGCACCCGCCGGCGTCGACCACGGGAAGGACACCGTGGACGGAGCCGGCCAGCAGCCGGGCCGCGATCTCCAGCGGCGTATCGGCGGGCAGCGGACGGGGAAGCGCCTCCATCACCTCGGTGACGCGTTGCGTCCCGAGCCTGGCGCCCGGTGCGGGGGCGGTCAGGTCGATGCCGCGCCGCGAGAGTTTGAGGGTGTAGACGGTGTCGCGCGACAGCAGGCGGCTGGTGACGGTGGCGGTCACGATGGCCAGCATCAGCGGCAGGATGATGGAGTACTCGCCGGTGAGTTCGAAGAGGATCACCACGGCGGTGATCGGGGCGCGGGCGGCGCCGGCGAACACGGCGCCCATGGCGACCAGCGCGTACGCCCCGGCGGGTCCGGCGCCGGTGGGCATCAGGTGATGCAGGCCCGCGCCGTAGGCGGCGCCCAGCATGGCGCCGATGAACAGGCTGGGGGCGAAGACGCCGCCGGAGCCTCCGATGCCGATGGTGAGGCTGGTGGCGAGGACCTTGCCGACCAACAGGACCAATAGGAACCCCGTGGCGTAGCCGCCGACGGTGGCGTTTTCCAGCACCGGGTAGCCGACGCCGTACATTTGTGGCAGTACCAGCAGCAGGCCGCCCAGCAGCAGGCCTCCGACGGCGGGACGCAGCCATTCGGGCCCGCGCGTCAGCCGCCATCCCCAGTCGCAGGCGTCCTCGATCAGGTACAGCACCCTGGTGAAGCCGACGCCGACCGCGCCGGCCGCCACCCCGAGCAGCGCGAACAGGGGGTACTCCACCAGGTGTTCGATATGGAATGACGGTAGTGACAGGAACGCGACGTCGCCGAAGGCGGCACGCCCGATGACACTGGCGGCCACGCTCGACAGCACCACGGCGCCGAAGGACTCGATGGCGAAGTCGCTGAGAATCAGCTCCATGGCGAAGAACACGCCGGCCAGGGGCGCGTTGAAGGTCGCGGCGATGCCTCCGGCCGCGCCGCAGGCCACCAGCAGCCGGGTGCGGCCCTCCGCCACCCGGGCCAGCCTGCCCACGGTGGAGCCCAGCGCCGATCCGATCTGGACGATGGGGCCCTCGCGTCCCACCGAGCCGCCGGAGCCGATGCACAGCGCCGAAGCCAGGGCCTTGACGACGGCGACGCTTGGTTTGATGCGTCCGCCGCGTTGGGTGACGGCGAGCATCACCTCGGGGACGCCGTGTCCGCGCGCCTCCTTGGCGAACCTGTCCACCAGCGGTCCGTACACGAGACCGCCGACCACCGGGGCCAACAGCACGAAGTAGGCGCCCAGCCCGGGCACCAGGGAGTTTGCCGCGCCGTGGGCATCGGAATAGTCGTCGTGACCGGTGAACAGTCGGGTGAACGTCATGATCAGCCAGCGGAACACGATGGACCCGCCACCGGCCCCGGCGCCGACGAACACCGCCAGCACCATGACGCCCCAATGGGTCTGGCGCAGTCCGTTGGCGGCGGCGCGAAGCCCACCGCGGGCTCGTAGCTTGACCGATCGCCTCGGTTGTGGGGTCGCTTGGCGTGTCGACTTCAATACCCATCCTCTCCATGAATCGTTTGCATTATGCAAACATCGCGAATGGGCCGCCCGCCGGGGTACAAATACGTGATGCACACCCACGACGACATCGACGCGGTGACGGCGGCGGTGCTGACCACGTCGCGCCTGTTTGTCGCGATCTCGGCTCGATCGCTGGCGGCGATGGAGGAAACCGTGACGCTCCCGCAGTACCGCATGCTCGTTGTGTTGTCCACACGAGACTCGGCAAAGCTGGTCGATCTGGCCGACCAGTTGGGTGTCAACCCCTCCACCGCCACCCGCATGATCACCCGCCTGATAAAGGCCGACCTGGTCGTGCAGGAAGTCAATCCGGACAACCGTCGCGAGCGGGTGATTCGGCTCAAACCCGCCGGGCGGCGTCTGGTCGACGATGTCACCAGCCACCGGCGCGCCGAGATAGCCGCGATCATCACCCGGATGCCCTCGGCGCAGCGCGGTGCGCTGGCCGAGGCCCTGAACGCCTTCAACGAGGCCGGAGGCAGGACGAGCGTTCCGCCGGGATGAGGTCGGGCGTCCCGGCTCGGATCGTCGCCTCACGATGAAAACGTGGCATGATGTTTGCATAGGGCAAATATTCACCGTGAATCGTCAAGGGGCGGACCGATGGACGACACCGCGATAGCCACCACGGGCCTCACCAAGCGTTTCGGGAAGGTCACCGCGGTTGACGCCCTCGACCTGTCGGTGCGCCCCGGGCAGATCGTCGGATACCTCGGACCCAATGGCGCGGGAAAGACCACCACGATCCGGATGCTGCTGGGATTCATCTCGCCGACGTCCGGCGGCTGCCGGGTGCTGGGCTCCGACCCCGCCCGCGACACCCGGCCGCGCCGCGGCATCGGGTACCTCCCCGGCGACCTGCGGGTCGATCCCGGCATGACCGCGACCCAGCTCTTCGCCTGGTTCGCGCGGCTGCGCGGCGGCGTCGACCGCCGCGGGATCGACGAGCTGACCCAGCGGCTCGATCTGGACCCGTCGCGGCGCTTCGGCACGCTGTCCAAGGGGAACCGGCAGAAGGTCGGCATCGTACAGGCGCTGTGCCATGACCCCGAGGTGCTCATCCTGGATGAGCCCACCAGCGGCCTGGATCCCTTGGTACAGCGGGAGTTCGGCGCGATCCTTTCCGAACGCGCCGCGCGGGGCGCCGCGGTGCTGATGTCCTCGCACGTACTGCCCGAAGTGGAGCGAATCGCCTCGCACGTGGCGATCATCCGGTCGGGGAGACTCGTGGCCGTGTCCGATACCGACACACTGCTGGACCGGTCGCTGTGTCGCCTGGAGCTGCGGTTCGGCGGCGACGTCTCCGCCGAGGCGTTGTCGGGCATCGACGGCGTCGTCACAGTGGACGTCCGTGGACCGCACGCCACGGTGACGGTGGACGGGCCGGTCGGCCCACTGATGAGGGAAGCCAGCGGACTCCACGTACCGCTGCTGCGAGTCCGAAGCGCCACCGACGATCTGGAGGACCTCTTTTTGTCCATATACGACAAAGAGTCGGTCGAAGGGCGGCAGCCGTGATCGCGGTTTTCGGCCACGCGGTCACCAGGCGCCGCCTGAGCTTTCTCATGTGGAGCATCGGCATGGTGCTGATGGTGGGCCTGCTGGCGGTGGCGTTTCCGGCGTTCAACGACAACTCCGAACTGGACAGCACCATCGCCAAGCTGCCGCCGAGCGTGCTCCGCCTGCTCGGTCTGGCTCCCGGGGCCGCCTTCACCTCACCCGCCGGCTACCTCGAGAGCAATCTGTTCGCCAACGTGCTGCCGGTGATGCTGCTGGTGTTCGCCGTCGGATTCGCCGCCTGGACGATCGCCGGTGACGAGGCCGCGGGAACGCTGGAACTGTTGCTGGCCAACCCGGTGAGCCGTTGGAAGGTCGGGATCGGACGGTTCGCCGCCGTGACGGTCACGTTGGCGGGGCTGTCGGGAGTGTGTGCCGCGACGCTGGCGGCGCTCGCCGTCCCCGCCGGTCTGGACGACGGCCTGCCGATCGGGCACATGATGGCCGCGACCACGTCGGCCGGGGCGATGGCGTTCGTCTTCGCCGCGATCGCCTTCGCGGTGGGTGCCGGCACGGGCTCGCGACCGGCGGCGCTGGCGGTGGCCTCGGCGATCGCGGTGGCGGGCTTCGTCATCGAGGGTCTCGCCGAACAGGTCGAGCCGCTGCGCCAGGTGCGGCGGTTCAGCCCCTGGCATTGGATGTTCCACGCCGACCCGATCCACCACGGACTCACGCTCGGGTCCTGGCTTCCCGCCGTGGCCACCGCCGTGGTCCTGGCGGCGGCGGGCACCATCGCCTTCGTCCGCCGGGATCTACGCTGACCTCGTCGCGCCACCGCGCTTGCCGCAGTGGCTCCGCCGGTTCATCGCCTGGCGCTGACGGCCCAACCGGCGGCCGGGACGAGCACCCCTGCTTCGGTATGGCAGCCGCGCAGGATGTCGGCGACGGTCGACTTGGCCGCGTCACGCTGGGCGGGATCCATGGCCCGGGCCAGAAACCCCAGGTGTACGTCGACCATGAAGTCGACGGTTTCGTCCACATCGGTGCCCCAGCGGCTGAGGTAGTCGACCGGTTCGATCGTGATGGCGGTGTATCCCGACGCCCGGCACAGGTCACGGACCTGGTCCGCGTCGGTGAAGTCGGTGGCGCCCGATGGCGCGGCGGGATGGGACGCCGACGGTAGTGGGGAGGTCAGGGCCGCGACGACTTCGCCGGCGGGACCGGGGGCCTGGCGGTGGCAGACGAACACCAACCGTCCGTGGGGTTTCAGCGAGGCGCAGATGTTGACGAAAGCGCCACGCGTGTCGTCGAAGAACATCACCCCGGCTCGGCTGATCGCCACGTCGAAGGTCGCCGGGTCGAACCGGTGAGTCTGGGCGTCGGACTCGATGAAGTCGATGTTGGACAGACTCTCGGACGCGGCATCGCCTCGCGCCGCGGCCAGCATGGGCGCCGAGACGTCCACTCCGGTCGCGTGGGCGGCGATGCGAGCGGCGAGCCGAGTGGTCTGCCGGGTGCCGCAACCGATGTCCAGCACACGCTCGGACGCGGCGATCGCCGCCGTCGCGAACAGCCGGTCGGTGGTGGGGGCCGACATGTCGTCCAGCCGGATTCTATTATGGACCCAATGGGTGGCGTCGGCCCCGTTCCACGCCAGCCGCTGTGCCGCGTTGGTCGCCTCGTGCATCGTCATCACGCCGTCTCCTTCGCCTTGCGCCGCGTGTTGTGTGGCGACAATGCTGGCGCGCTCCCGGCCAATCGTCGTCATACGGGGGGCGGGTATCTGAACCTACGACCACCGGAGTACACGGCGCTGGTGGCAAGGACGTGCGTCACCGGCGGCGGGGGAGTAGGGCCAGGTGGCGTCGCGGCGGTTAGGGTTACCGCAGGTGTGCCGGGAAGTCTGGTCGGCGTTGTCCATGTTTCGCGATGCTGAAGAGGTGTTCCGGATGCGCGCCGCTGTTCTCGCCGACCCGTTTCCCACCGTGACGTTGTCCACGGCGACGATTGACGCGGCCCGGTTGCTGGTCCGTGATCACGTGACCAGATTGATCGTCGTCGATGCCGCGCAACGGCCGATGACCATGTTGGAGGGCACGCGGCTGCTGCACAACGCCGTTCCCACGTCGGGTCGTGACGATTCCGTGCGCGCTCGGATGGTCGAGGAGCCGGCCGCGAGTATCTTCCCGCGCGACGTCGCCGAGGGCACGGTCAACGACGTGCTGCCCAGCCCCATGCCCGACCTGCCGGTAGTGGGGGTGGATGCCAGCCTTCTGGAGGCCGCCGCGGCCATGGCCGAGTGTGGCATTCCGTTGGTGGCCGTCGTGTCCACCAACGACGCTCTCGTCGGCGCGATCACTGTGGACGCCGTATTGGATCGGCTGCTCAGCGCATGAGCGGCTTGGCTTGGGCCGCGGTGGCGGCGTTCACCATCACCTATGTCCTGATCGCCACCGAAAGGGTCCACCGCGTCGCCGCCGCGTTGGGCGGCGCGGCCGTCATCCTCGCCATCGGCGCCGGCACCGCCGAGACCGCGTTCTTCGACAAGGACACGGGCATCGACTGGGACGTCATCTTCCTGCTGCTGGGGATGATGCTGATCGTCGCCGTTCTCAAACGCACGGGAGTGTTCGAATACCTGGCGATTTGGGCGGCCCAGCGCGCGAAGGGCCGTCCCTTTCGGGTCATGGTGCTCCTGGTGCTGATCACCGCCGTGGCGTCGGCCGTGCTGGACAACGTCACCACGGTCCTGTTGATCGCGCCGGTCACGTTCCTGGTGTGCGAACGCCTGAAGTCACCGCCCGCGCCGTTCTTGATAGCCGAGGTACTGGCCTCCAACATCGGCGGCACCGCCACCTTGGTGGGGGATCCGCCGAACATCATCATCGCCAGCCGCGCCGGTCTGTCCTATAACGACTTTCTGATCCACCTGGCGCCACTGGTGGTGATCCTGTTGGCGGTGTTCGTCGGGTTGTGCCGCCTCATGTTCCGCGCCGCCTTCACCTACGACCCCGACGCCGCCGCCCACATCGCCGGCCTGCGCGCCCGCGACGCCATTCGCGACCGGCGGCTGCTTGTCGTCGGTCTGGGGGTGCTGGTCGCCGTGACCGCGGGTTTCATGGCCCACACCGTGATCGGCGTCGCGCCGTCGATAGTGGCGCTCATCGGCGGCCTGTTGCTGCTGGCACTGTCGAGACTGGACGTCAACAGCGTCGTCAAGGACGTCGAATGGCACACGCTGGTCTTCTTCGCCGGGCTGTTCGTCGTGGTCGGTTCGTTGGTGTCGACGGGGGTCATCGATCATGTGTCCCGCGCGGCCACCGCCGCCGTCGGCAATGAGGGTTCCGGCGCGGCCATGCTGCTTTTGTGGGGGTCGGCGGGGTTGTCGGCCATCGTGGACAACATCCCGTACGTCACCACCATGAGCCCGATCGTCGCCGAGCTGCACGGCGCCGGACCCCACGGCAACGACATCGTGTGGTGGGCCCTGGCATTGGGGGCCGACCTTGGCGGCAACGCCACCGCGGTGGGGGCCTCGGCCAACGTCGTCATGGTCGGCATGGCCCAACGCGCCGGCCACCCCATCGGGTTTTGGCAGTTCACCAAGTACGGATTGATCACCACCGTCGTCACCATCACGATCGCCATGGCCTATCTGTGGCTGCGCTACATCGTCCTGTCGTGAGGCAACTATGGTCAAAAACGCGAACCAGATCGCGTCGCGGGCGCGTTTCGCGAGCTGGCCGCCGAAGGGAGCACGCGGTGGCGATGAACCGGCCGCAACCGATCAACGTGGACGGACTCGAGTGTGGCTACCGGGGCCGACGGGTGCTGCACGGCATCGACCTGTCCCTTGACGCGGGCAGGATCCACGCGATCGTCGGCCTCAATGGTGCCGGGAAGACCACCGTGATGCGCGCGACGCTGGGAATGCTGCGTCCGGACGCCGGTGCGGTCAGGGTGTTCGGGCACCCGGCCGTCACCGCACCGGCCCGCGTCTGGGCCCGCATCGGATACCTGATCGGCACCGCGTTTTCGTACGGCGAGTTGACCGGCGGCGAGAACATCTACTCCGCCGCGCGACTGCACGGGCTATCGCGAACGGCCGCCCGTGAGGCCACGAACGAGGTGATCACCGGGTTCGCCATCGACACCGAGGCCGGTAGGCGGGTGCGCACCCTGTCGCTGGGCAACCGCCAGCGCGTGGCCCTCGCCGCGGCCGTCGCCCACCGTCCCGAGCTGCTGGTGCTCGACGAGCCCACCATCGGCCTCGACCCGCTGGCGGTGGTGAGGCTGCGGCACATGCTGCGCCAGCTCACCGCCGAACATGGCGCGGCGGTCCTGGTGTCCAGCCACCACCTTGACGAGGTCTCCCGCATAGCCGACGACATCACCGTCATCCATCGCGGCCGGGTGATCGCCACCATCGACCCCGGAGACGCCGACCTGGAGAAACAGTTCTTCGACCTGGTGTACGCCGCCGAACTGAGGGGGGAGTCGTGACCGGCCTCGCCGCCGCCATCGGGTTCGAGTGGCTGAAGCTGCGTCGCTCGGTCGTGGCATGGACGGCCAGCATCGTCCTCGTGTTGGTGGCGCCGTTGCTGGCGACCGGGCTGCTGCTGGCCGCACGCTCGGACTCCGACAGCCAGTTGGCGATCAAGGCCCGCATCATGGTCACCGATACCGGCTGGTCCGCGCAGTTCGCGGTGGCCGGGCAGTTCCTCAGCGTCGCTGTGTTCGTCGTCGTGGGCATCGTGGCATGTTGGGTGTTCGGCCGGGAATACACCGACCACGCCGTCGGCGCGCTGGTGTCGCTTCCCGTGCGGCGCACCATGATCGCCTCCGCCAAACTCGTTGTCGTCGCCGCTTGGGCGGCGGCGGTCTGTGTGAGCGCGACGTTGACCACAGTGGTCGCCGGTCTGCCAAACGGACTCGGCTCACCGCGCACACATGATTGGTTGGTGCTCGGCAAGCTCGCCGTCGCGGCGCTGCTGACCGTCGCCATGACCACGCCCCTGGCTCTGGCGGCCAGCGCGGGCCGCGGCTACCTGACGGGGATCGCGGTGCTCCTTGCCCTCGTGGTCACCACCCAAATTGCCACCGCCGCCGGACTCGGTGGCTGGTTTCCTTACGCCGCACCCGGTCTGTGGCTCGGCCTCGGCGGCCATGAAGCCGCCACACACATCACGGCCGTCCAACTCCTTGTACCGATACTCGTCGGCGTGGCCGGGGCGGCCGCGACCATCGCCTGGTGGCACCGCACACCCCCGCCCGAAGCCGTGTGAGGCCCCGCCGCCCCGGCTTACGCATCGCGGACAAGGGGTACGTCCGCGACTCGGACTGTGGCGAATCGTGGTGTGACCGGCCCCCGTGTCGGCGTCGTCGACCGGTCGTAGAAGATCGGGTGGTGACCCAGCAGGACGCCGCTCCGAAACCACGCGTCGCCCCACCCCGCGCCCTCGCGGTGGGTGGCGCGATGGTGGCCGCCGTGGCGGTGGCCGTGGTGGTGTTGAAGCTCGGCGGCGGGGTGATCACCGAGGCGGTTCCGGGACTTCCCGCGCGGGACGCCGTGGTCACCTGGCTGGTGCCGATGCTCAAGCTGGGCAACGATTTGCTGGCCGCCGCCGTCGTGGGGTGCTGCGTCGCGGCGGCGTTCTTCGCCGACGGTGACGAGGGGAGAATCCGGGCCCGGGCGTACCGCTGGCTGCGGATCGGCGGCTGGTGCGCCGCGGCGTGGGCCGTGGTGGTTGTCGCGCAGGCGCCCGCCAACCTCGCCGACACGACCGTGCAGCCGCTGTCCTCCCTGAGCCTCCACGGGGTCTGGAGCTACATCGCCTCCACCTCCAACGGCCTCGCCTACGGGATCGCCGCCGTATTGGCCGTCGTCGCCGCGATCATCGCGTTGAATACGTTGACGGTCACGGGAGCCGCGGTGGCGGCGGGCTTCGCCCTGGCCGCCGCGCTGCCGCAGGTGTTCACGGGCCATTCCGCCTCCGCGGGCGACCATCAGATCGCCGTGGACTCCATGCTCTACCACGTGGTGGGCGCCGTGTTGTGGGCTGGAGGTCTGCTGGCCCTACTGTTGTCCCGCAGGATCGACTCGCGGGCGCCGCGCCGCTATTCGCGCATGGCACTGATCGCGTTCGCCGCGGTCACGGTCTCGGGCCTGATCAACTCCTACGCCCGCTTCGAGAGCATCACGGAGTTGTTCAGGACCGCGTACGGACGCGAGGTGGTCGGCAAGGCCGTGGCGCTGATTCTGCTGGGCGGCTTCGGACTGTGGCACCGACGGGTGACGCTGCCCAAATTGGAGATCAACCCCGGGCTCTTCCGCCGTTTCGCCGCCGTCGAGATCGTCATCATGGCCGCGACCTTCGGTCTGGCGGCGGCATTGGCACGCACCCCGTCCCCGCCCAAGTACACCACCGAATCCGCCGCCCGAACGTTGCTCGGCTTCGACATGCCGCCGCCCGTGACCGCGAAATCCGTGGTCCTGCACTGGTATCCCGAGCTGATTGTGTGCGGCATGGCGATAGCGGCGGTCGGTCTCTACCTCGCGGGCGTGGTCCGGCTGTACCGCCGGGGCGACTACTGGCCGATCTCTCGCACCCTGGTGTGGGTCGCGGGATGGGCGGTGGCGGTGTTCGCCACGTCCTCGGGGATCAGCCAGTTCAGCATGGTGCTGTTCAGCGCCCACATGATCCAGCACATGACGCTCAACATGCTGGTGCCGATCCTGCTGGTGCTGGCCGCCCCGATCACCCTGGCGCTGCGCGCGCTCAAACCCGCCGAGGAACGCGGCCCCCGCGAGTGGCTGGTGATGATCCTGCACTCGCGGCCGGTGCGCTGGCTGGCGCATCCGCTGATCGCGCTGGCCCAGTACGCCGCCAGCCTCTACCTGATGTACTTCACGGGCTTCTTCAACTGGGCGATGCATGACCACGTGGGCCACCTGTTCATGATCCTCCACTTCATGTTCGCGGGCGGCCTGTTCTACTGGGTGGTCATCGGAGCCGACCCCGCGCCCCGCCCGATTCCCTACCCCGCCAAGGCCCTGCTGTACTTCATCGCCATCGTCTTCCACACCATTTTCGGCCTGACGCTCATGATGTCGACGGGGATCATCGCGCACGAGTGGTATCACGCGCTCGGACGGCTGACCGAGTCCCAGCTGTTGGCCAGTCAACACGCGGGCGGCGGAATCGCCTGGGCCTTCGGCGAGCCACCCAGCCTGATAGTCGAGGCCGCCCTGATCTGGCAGTGGTCGCGCAGTGAGGACCGCGCGGCGCGGCGCATCGACCGCATCTCCGACCGCGCCCAGGCAAGCGGCCACCCCGAGGACGACCCGCACGAGCAGTACAACGCCTACCTGGCGCGGCTCGCCGAGGCCGACCGCAAGGCGGGACTGCGCGAGTAGGGCCCGTCCTGTCGCCCATGGACCTGGTCTGACACCCTGTTCTCGCCGGGCGGGGGGCCGAATTCGCGCATCAGCAGGTAGTCCACCACGCGCTGTGGCAGCGGGACGGTCAACAGCGGCACCCAGCGTCGGTCGCGCCCGGCGGCGTATCTGGATCTCGGGGATCGCGCCCGGGCGATTCTGGCCACCAGCCGCGCGACGTCGCGCGGATCGCCACCCCGGCGCAGGCTCCCGTGCGGGCGGTTCCCGGCGGCCTCGCGCAATCCGTCGTAGTCGGTGATGACGGCCGCGTCGCCGTCGCCGCATGCCGGGCAGCACTTCGTTGGTCACCCGCGACGCGCCGAACGGGTTGGTGTCGCCGACCTCCCGAGCCTGTTCGGTCGCGGTCTCCTCGGCGAAACCCTCGTGCATCAGGAATCCCTGGTGCGCGAGCAATCGCGCCGTTTGCCGTACGCCGTCGGGGTGCCGGTCAGTGCCTGTCGGCGCGGGCCATGCGTTCGATCTCGGATACCGGCAGGTCGCGTCCGGAAGGAGCGACGTATCGGGCCACGTATTGCTCGGGCCCGAGCTGTTCGGTTTCGGCCCATCCGTATTCGCGCAGGAACGGCGCCACGTCATCGGGGTGCCAGCCGAATTTCCACAACCGTTGCCTGTCGACGAAGCGCCTGCGCATGGCCGCCCCGCCGTACACGTTGTCACCGTCGAGGAAGTCGCGGCGGATGTAGGTGAACGCCAGTCGGCTCGGAGGTGCCGCGGTGGCCAGGAACTCGAAGGTGCCGCGGATGGCGGGTTCGGTGAGGTATTGGGTGACGGCCTCCCACACGAACACCGTCGGGTCCTGGTCTCGGTAGCCGTGTCCCGCCAAGGTCTCGGCGAGCGGTTGGGTTTCGAAGTCGCACTCCACCAGGTGGACGTTGTCCTGCTCGCGGTCCAGGAGTCGCCGCAGGGTGGCGCGTTTGCGCGCGATGTTCTCCGGGAGGTCCACTTCGAACACCGAGGCGGAGGCCGGGACGTCCAGGCGCCACGCGCGCGTGTCGAAGCCCGCTCCGAGGATCACCACCTGGGGTAGTCCGTCGGTGAGCGCCTCGGCCACCAGGTCGTCCATGTATCGCTTGCGGCACAAGAAGGATGCCCACATGCCCGGGGCCTGCCCGTCGAGCCCGTTGACCATCGCTCGGCGCACCATCGGCACCGCGCAGGCCCTGACGATCGCCTTCACCCCGAGAGGCAGCATCGAGTGGGCCAGCGGATCGGTGATGATGCGGCGCCGTGGCGCCTCGTGTTGTTCGATCGCGACGACCGTCATCGGCCCGATGGCGGTCTTGGTGGCGGGATTGGTCATGATCGCCTCGACGTCAGCTCAAGCAATGACTTCATGAGTTTTAACTTATACTAAAACTCATGAGCAAAGAAGACCGCCGTCCGGCCATCGGTCGCGACGACGATGCCGCGCTGCTGGAGTGGGTGGAGAGGCTGGCCGCCTTTCTGGCCCGTGACGGGGTGTCGCCGATCGCGGCGCGCTGCCTGGGCTGGCTGATGGTGTGCGACCCGCCGGAACAGTCGGCCGCCCGGATCGGCGAGGCGATCGGCGCCAGCCGGGGTTCGATGACCACCAACCTGCGGCTGCTGGTGGCCATGGGGTTCGTCACCACGCGCGTCCGCGCGGGCGAACGCACGATGTATTACCGCGTCGACGATGACGCGTGGGACAACGTGGTGCGTCGCCAGATCGCTTCGCTGGGCGCGTTCCGCGAGCTGGCCGCCGACGGCATGAACCTTCTCGGGCCTCGCACCCGCCGAGCCGCGCGCGTCAGGGAGGCCCGTGACACGTTCGAATGGATGACCCGTGTCTTCGACAACGCCCCGCCGCGACGACGCAACTGAGGGAAACCCCCGCCCCACTAACCCACCAAGCGTGACTGGCGTTGGGGGTGCGGGTGGCGAAGCCCCCGCCCGCCCGCGCTCCGCGCGGGCAAAAAATAGCGAAGGAAACCCCTGTTTGGCAAAGCCAAACAGGGGTTTCCCGTTTCCGTAGCGGGGACAGGATTTGAACCTGTGACCTCCGGGTTATGAGCCCGGCGAGCTACCGAACTGCTCCACCCCGCGTCGAGTGCGTTTGCAACTTTACAACACGTCATGGGGGGTCGCAAACGTGGGGGTCGTGCGTTGGGTCACCAGAGGCCGTCGGGGATCATCAAACGGAAGCCGAGGGCGAGAACGGCCACATTGAACAGTGCGAAGAAGAGCAACCAGACGGCGCCCGGGATGTGGGTGATCTCGGCGAGCTGGTCGGGGTCCGAGCTGCGTTGCTGGCCACGGGACCGCTGGAGCCAGACCTCCCACACCGGACGGACGGCGCCCAGGAGCATGAACCAGGCGCCCGCGTAGGCCACTGTGGTCTGCACGTCTTCGCTTGCCCACCAGGCGATGGCGAAGACGGCGAAGCCGACCACGATGATGGCGAAGGCTCCGTAGAGGTTGCGGATGAAGATCGCCATGGCGGCCAACAGGATCAGCATGATCCACAGCAGCAGCACCACCTTGCCGAGCCACAGCATCCAGGCCGCCAGCAGGCCGATCACGGCCGGGGTGAGGTAGCCCGCGATCAGGGTGAGGATGGCGCTGGGGCCGCCGCGGCTCCCGCGGGTGTACGTCAGGCCCGAGGTGTCGGCGTGCAGGCGGATGCCGTGCAGGCTGCGGCCGGTGATGACGGCCACGAAGGCGTGGCCGCCCTCGTGGGCGATGGTGATGACGTTGCGGGCCCAGCGCCAGGTGACGCGGACCAGGACGACGGCGATCGCGGCGATGCCGGTGGCGATGACGGCGATCTCGTCGAGGGGGTGGTTGGTGGCCCCGATCGCGGCCCACAGGTCCGACATCGCGCCTCCCTTCTGCGTGAGGGTGGCGACGATACCCGAACCGCGCGGCCGACGGGAATCGCGCGGTTAACCGCGACCCTTGTGGAGGGTTCAGTGGCGGGGGATGTTCAGGCGGGCCACGACGGGTCGGTGGTCGGAGGCCAGCGTGTCGACCACCGCGGCCGAGCGCACCCCGATCCCCTTGCTGGGGGCGATCACGTCGATGCGGCTGTCGGGTTTGTCGGCGGGGTAGGAGTAGCCCGGGTCGGACGAGCCGGTGGCACCCCAGGCGTCCGTCAGGGTGCTCCACAGTGGCGTCAGCTCGGGGGAGGCGGCCGAGGCGTTGAGATCGCCGAGCAGGATGTGGGGCGTGCCGGGGTGCTTGTCCATGATGGATAGCATGTCGGCGACCTGGGCCTCGCGCACCGACGGGTCCGCGCGGTAGTCCAGGTGGGTCGCGTACACGCGCACCCATTCGCCGCGCACCTTGATGTCGATCTCGGGGAAACCGGGCGCCAGCGCGGGAACCGGGTTCGGGTCCTGTGTGGATAGGCGCGTGATCTCGTGGTTGACGGCGTGGCGGATCGGGTAGCGCGACAGCAGGGCGTTGCCGAACTCGCGACGCGGCGCCCCCTGGCTCGGCGGGTCGAGGCTGTAGATGTATCCGAAGTAGACGTGCATGCCCGTGCGGCGGGACAGGTCGCGGGCCAGGTCGCGCCACTGGCTGCGGTCCATCCAGTGCACGTCGACCTCCTGCAGCGCCACCACGTCGGCGTGCAGCGACCTGACCGCCGCCGCGGTGCGGTCGATGTCGAAGACGTTGTCCATGCCCGCGCCCGCGTGAATGTTGTACGTCGCCACCGTCAGCGGGATGCCGCCGCCCGCGTCGTCGTTGTCGGCGGCGAAGGCGGGGGCGGCCACGGCGAGCGTCAGCACGCTCAACGCGGCGGAAAGCAGCAGGCGAAAGCGCATGACGGCAACCTATCGGGGCGAGGGGGCGGGGTCAAGCGAAGAGTGGGCGGGTCCGCGGCCAGTGCGGGGGAGGGCCGCGGACCCGCCCGGGGGAGGGAGGTTCAGTCCTGCTTGAGGGCCTTGGCGACGGCCTTCTTCACGGCGGCCGACAGGTCGTCGTGGTCCATCTTGCCGTCGAGGTCGTCGGCGAGGGAATCGGTGATCGACTTGGTCAGCTTGTCGGACAGGCCATCGGGCAGCGCGGCGCTCTTGGCGCTGGCGCCCTTGCCGTTGATGGCGTCCAGGATGGCCTGCTGGCCCTCCAGGATCTTGGGGACGCCCTCCTTGACGATGTCCTTCGCCTGACGGGCATGCCCGTAGCCGGAGCCCAGCGCCGTATTGACGGAGATGGTGTCGCCGATTCCATCCCAGTGCTCGGTGATCCAGTCGGAGACCTTGACTTTGTCGGACAGGTCCATGTCGTCTTCTCCTTTGATTACGGACAGGATGTTCGCCAGGTGCTTCTTGTCGTCGCAGTACTCGCGCAAGATGGACATGTGCACATGCCACAAGTGAGAGTCGTCGCTGGTTACGGGCTTGCCGTAGTAGGTGTCCCAGCCGGTGACCTTCTTACCGTCCAAAGTGCCGAAGAATTCGCGCATGTAGTTGAGGCGCGGATCGTGCTGGTCCTTGGCGGAGTCCAGCAGGCGCTTGGTGATCTTCTTCATCCATGACGCGCTGTACTTCATGTCCAAAGCGGACGCGGCCCACGAGGGGCCCTTCTTGTCGGGCGCGGTCTTGACGCTGTAGTCGCTGGACGGAAGTACGGCGCGGGCGCGATGGTAACCGTACGTGTGGTTGGAGTCCCCCACGATTCCGGAGAGTTCTGCGGACGGAATCACCTTGATGATCTCGTTGGCGAGCCATTTGAGCCCCTCGGGTGCGTATTCGGCCACGGGCGTCACGTCCTATGTGGTTGGATGCGGTTGCCAGGTGAAGGGGATGACTTCTCCTACTACTCAGCGTATCGAGAGTTTCGCCACATGACAATCGGCACGGATGAACGGTTTGGGTCGCCGAAGCGGAACATCGGGCGCCGCCGAGGCGGAGAATGGGGGGACAGCTGCCGACGAAGGAGGCAGACATGACCATGGCAACCGTGACCTCCCACTGGACCGTCGACGTCCAGTTCGAGGAGAACCCGGACCAGACCGTGGCGACCGCGACGCTCCACACGCCCGCCGGCCGCCAGCTGCACGGCTCCGGCCACGCCCGGCGCAACCCGACCGATCGGCCCATGGCCCGCATCGGCGAGGAGGTCGCCTGCGCCCGCGCCCTGTCGCAGCTGACGCAGGCGCTGCTGTCGTACGCGGGAAACGAGATCGAGATCAACGTGCGGCGCGGGGACCCCGTGCCGTAGGGCGGGCCTAGCCCCGGGTGGGCTTGTCCTCGCGGCGCTTGTCGAGCGCGGACGCGTCGATGGCGGGTGGCACCAGCTCCGCAATGGGATCCATTGTGGGCAGTTCGCGGGGCGGAGCCTGCGCCTCGAGCGCGTCCGACTCCTGCTGCCGCGGGTGGTGCTGGGGCTCGGCGTAGCGGGTCAGGGCCAGCACCGTACCCAGGGTGGCCGCGAAGCCCAGCGCCGCCAGCCACTCCAGGCCGGGACGGATCTGGTCGCCGAGCAACAGCAGGCCGACGCCGGCGGCGGGAGCGGCGAAGGCGGCGTCCATGGAGGCCACGGCGGCGGTGGTGCTGCCGCGCTGCATCGCCAGGGCCAGCAGCAGCTGCCCGGTCAGGGACTGCACGATGATCATGTACAGAAGCGGGTTGGACAGCAGATCGGTCACGTCGATCGCGCTGGCCAGGGGGCGGGACGCCACGGCCGCGGCGCCGAACGCCAGCCCGGCCAGCGACCCCAGCGCCACCGAACCGGGCACGCCGTACAGCTTGCGGGCGGTGAACCACCCCGCCACGGCGATCAGCAGCCAAAAGCCCGCCAGCGAAAGGATCGAGGCGGTGTTGAGGTCGCGCGACACCGACGGCTGGGCCGACACCACCAGCGCCACCACGCCCAGCGACAGCCCCGCCAGCAGCGCCACCTCGGCGCGCGGCAGCCGCCACTTCAGGAAGACCACGCCCAGCAGGGTGGTGACGCCCAGGCCCGCGGCGACCGCGGCCTGCACGAGAAACAGCGGGAGGTCGGCGCGCGCCCCGATGGCCAGCAGGAAGCCCAGGATCTGGAAGCCGATGCCCGCCAGATAGGTCTTGTGGGCGGCCAGCTTGAGCAGCAACCGGGGATTGAACGTGGTGGTGGGGCGCTCGCGGTTGGCCGCGACGGCCTGCAGAAAGTTCGCCAGGCCGTAAGCGAGGATCATCACCGCGAGGAAGAACCAACCCGCTGACATTCGAATTCACCGCCCCCTTCGCAATGAGAAACGGCGGTGCGTTGCGATCGTGACACTCCTGTGAGGTTAATCCGCTTTCCGGATACCCGCCCGGCGGCCTGGTCGGATGGTGGCGCGGCTAATTGCCGATGATGCCCAGGACCTGGTCGTGCAGCAGGCCGTTGGTGGCGACCGCCGAGCCGCCGTCGGGGCCGGGCTTGCCGCCCAGATCGGTGAAGGTGCCCCCGGCCTCGGTCACGAGGATCGACAGCGGCGCCAGGTCCCACAGCGCCACCTCGGGTTCGCAGGCGATGTCGACGGCGCCCTCGGCGACCAGCACGTAGCTGTAGAAGTCGCCATAGCCCCGGCTGCGCCAGCAGCCGCGCAGCAGGTCCACCATCTCCGGTCCCCGGCGGTGGTCGAACCAGCTGGGCAGGCTCGAGTAGCTGATCGAGGCGTTGGACAGGCGGCGCACCCCCGACACCTCCAGGCGGCGGGTGCGGTTGCGGTGGCGCCCGGCGTAGGCGCCGGTGCCCTTGCCCGCCCACCAGCGCCGCCCCAGCGCGGGCGCCGACACCACGCCGACGACGGGCTCGGTGCCCTCGAACAGCGCGATCAGGGTGGCCCACACGGGCACGCCGCGGACGAAGTTCTTGGTGCCGTCGATCGGGTCGATGACCCAGCGGCGCGAGCCCGTGCCGGGCTGGTCGCCGAACTCCTCGCCGTAGACGCCGTCGCGGGGCCGCGCCCGCGACAGCGTGGAGCGCATCGCCTTTTCGACCGCCATGTCGGCGTCGGTCACCGGCGTCATGTCGGGCTTGGTTTCCACGCGCAGGTCCTGGGCACGAAACCGATCCATGGCTTGGGAATCGGCGGAGTCGGCCAGCATCTGGGCAAGGCCCAGATCGTCGGCGTAGGAAGACATGACGGTCAGTCTATTGACCTGTCAAGGAATCCAATAGCCGCCGGTAGGACACTACGCGCTGCGGCAGGTTCCCGTCGGCGTCGCGCAGGCCGTCCAGCGCGCAGTCTCCCGTCGCCCCGGTGTGGTCACAGCCGCGCGGGCAGCCGGTGGCGACCTCGGCGAGATCGCCGAAGGCGTGCAGCAGGGAGTCCGCCGAGACGTGCGCCAGGCCGAAGGAACGCACCCCCGGGGTGTCGACGATCCAGCCGCCGCTGGGCAGCTCGACGGCGATGGCGCTGGTGGAGGTGTGACGCCCCTTGCCGATGGCGCTGACGACGCCGACGTCGCGGTCGGCCGCGGGCACCAGGCGGTTGACCAGCGTGGACTTTCCCACGCCGGAATGCCCGATCAGGACGGAAAGCCGCCCGCGCAGCTTGTCTCGCAGCTCGCCCAGCGGACCGTCGGGGCGGCAGGTCACCGAGTCCACCTCGAGGTCGCCGTAATAGTGGTGCACCTCCGCCAGCGACCCGTCCTCGAGGTCTTCCTTGGTGAGGCACAACAGGACCGGGATGTCGGCGTCGAAGGCCGCCACCAGGCAGCGGTCGATGAAGCCGGTGCGGGGCGGGGGATCGGCCAGCGAGGCCACCACCACCAGCTGGTCCACATTGGCCACGATGATGCGCTCGGTGGTGTCGTCGTCGTCGGCGGTGCGGCGCAGCTGCCCGTAGCGCTCGGCGATGCGCACGATGCGCGCCAGGCTGCCGGCGGAACCGCTGGTGTCGCCGACCAGGCTCACCTTGTCGCCCACCACGACGCCCTTGCGGCCCAGCTCGCGGGCCCGCATCGCGGTCACGTCGCGGCCGTCGGCGACGCGGCAGGTGTAGCGGCCCCGGTCGACGGTGACGACGAAGCCGTCCACGGCGTCGGCGTGCTTGGGGCGAATCCGGGTGCGCGGACGGGTGCCGCGACCGGGACGAACCCTCACGTCGTCCTCGTCGTATTGCCGACGCCGGGTCAGGGCCGCGCCCCTACCAGTGCGGCCCACAAGTCGGGGAAGTCCGGAAGCGTCTTGGACGTGCAGGCCACATCGGACAGCTCGAGGCCGGGGACGACCAGCCCGAGCACGGCGCCCGCCTGCGCCATCCGGTGGTCGTCGTAGGTGTCGAACACCGCCGCGCGCAGCGGCCGGGGCCGGATCCGCAGGCCGTCGTCGGTCTCGGCGACGTCGCCGCCGAGCCGGTTGAGCTCGGTCGCCAGCGCGGCGAGCCGGTCGGTCTCGTGCCCGCGCAGGTGCGCGATGCCCGACAGCCGCGACGGCGAGTCGGCCAGGGCGCACAGCGCCGCGACCACGGGCGTCAGCTCGCCCACTTCGGACAGGTCGGCGTCGATGCCGGTGATGGTTCCGGTTCCCGCGACCGTGAGGCCGTCGGGTCCGAAGCCGACGGTGGCGCCGAGCGCGTCGAGCAGGCCGCGCAGCGCGTCGCCGGGCTGGCTGGTGCGGGCGGGCCAGCCGGGAATCGTCACGGTCCCGCCGGTGGCCACCGCGGCGGCCAGGAAGGGTGCGGCGTTGGAAAGGTCGGGCTCGATGTCCCAGCCGCGCCCGTCGGCCAGGCACGGCCCCACCTCCCACACGTCGGGACGGGAGTCGTCCACGGTGGCGCCGGTGGCGCGCAACATGTCCACGGTCATGCGCAGGTGCGGGGCCGAGGGCACCGGCGGGCCGACGTGCCGCAGCACTAGGCCCCGGTCGAAGCGCGGCGCCGACAGCAGCAGACCCGACACCAGCTGGCTGGACGCCGAGGCGTCCACGGTGACCTCGCCGCCGGTGACCCTGCCGGAGCCCAATATGGAGAACGGCAGCGACGCGCGGTCGCCGTCGAGCCTCACCCCGAGCGCCGTCAGCGCCCGCAGCAGCGGACCCATGGGGCGCTTGCGGGCGTGCGGATCGCCGTCGAAGTCGACGCGGCCGTCGGCAAGCGCGGCCAGCGGCGGAAGGAAGCGCATCACCGTTCCCGCCAGTCCGCAGTCGACGGTGGCGGGGCCCGACAGCGGGCGCGGCTCGATCGTCCACAGTGCCTCGTTGGTGGTGTCCACCCGGATTCCCAGGGCGCGCAGCGCCGCGGCCATCAGCGCGGTGTCGCGGGCGGCCAGCGGGTCCGCCAGCGAACCGGCGGTGCGCGCCGCGGCCGACAGCACCAGGGCCCGGGCGGTCATCGACTTCGAACCCGGCAGCCCCACCCGTCCGTCCACCGCCCCGGACGCCACGGGAGCGCCCCAGCGCACGGCGTCGGGAACACGGGTTTCACTCACGCGCCCAGAGTACTTGGGGGTGTCTCAGGGCGAACGTAGTGTGAGGACATGTGCGGACGTTACGTTTCCACGCTCTCCGTGGCCGACCTGGCGCTGCTTTTCGAGGCGCTCGACGACTCCGGCGACGCCGTTCACCCCAGCTACAACCTGGCGCCCACCCGGATGGTCCCCGTGGTGCGCCGCTCCCGCACGCACTCCTCGCGGGTGGTGAGCGCGGCGCGCTGGGGCCTGGTGCCGTCGTGGGCCAAGGACCCGTCGGTGGGCACCCGAATGTTCAACGCGCGCAGCGAGACCGTCGCCACCAAGTCGGCCTACCGCTCGCCCTTCGCCCGCAAGCGCTGCCTGGTCCCGGCCGACGGCTGGTACGAGTGGCGCAAGCTCCCCGACGGGGGAAAGCAGCCATACTTCATGACCGCAGGTCCCGGCCGGCCGCTGGTGTTCGCGGGGCTGTGGGACTTCTGGGACAAGGAGGAGCCGATCCTGAGCTGCACCATCCTGACCACCGAGGCGATCGGGGACCTGGAACGCGTGCACGACCGGATGCCGCTCCTTCTGGGCCCGGAGCGGTACGCCGCCTGGCTGGGCGAGGAGGAACCGGACGGCGACCTGCTGGAGCCCCCGGGCACGGCGCTGTTGTCCGAATTGGAGATCCGGCCGGTGGGCCGGGCGGTCGGCAACGTCCGCAATGACGCTCCACAATTGATCGAGGCGGAACCCGAGGCGGGCGGGACTTCGGCCGGGACCGACGCGCGCCCGACGCTGTTCTAAAAGCCCTGTCGGTACCGTACGTTTGGTCCAATTCGCAGTTGATACCTTGATTTCGCTTCGCCCTGTGCTGTAAAACACAGCACTATGCACGCGCGGATTCCATAATCGTCCGCGCCCGAGAGCCAGCGATCGATGCGAGAGGCTGATGCCCAATGAGCCGGTCACACAAGGGCCCGAAGCCGGAAGAGATCGAGACGGCGCGCCGGGACCCCCGGCTGCGTCGAGCCCTTCACGTGGGTCACACCGACCCGGAATGGCGGATGCGGGGGCGCTGCCTGTCGGTCGACCCCGAAACCTTCTTTCCCGAACCGCAATCCAACCAGACCCCGCACGCCGCCCTGGCGCTGTGCTCGGGCTGCGCGGTGCGCTCGGCCTGCCTGGCCTCGGCGCTGGAGGCCGGCGACCGCAACGGCGTGTGGGGCGGCACCACGCCCCGGGAACGCCAGGCGATGTTCGTGGCCTGGCGGGACGCGGTACCGGTCGCGTGACCTGGGCCCCTCCCATCCCGGACCCCGCCGCGGTGTCGGCGGCAGGGCCCGGGCAGGGCCTGGGAGGTTGGCGCACAGACCAAATGGCCTGTGATGGGAGATCCCGAATGGGTCCACCGGGGATAACGATCGCGTATACGGATGGTTACGCCGAGCGACGAGACGGGGTGTGACATGACCCCGCCCGGAACCCGGAATGCCGCGAGGCGGGGCGCTGTTACATCGGTCGTGACGGCACCCGCTGGCGGTGCTGGGAAAGGAACGGCTGAACCGTGATGATGGCCTCCACTCGCGAACGAGTCGAGTCGATCGACACCCGGCGGCTGCAGCGACTGCTCAATGCCCCTGACTGGCCCGTCGATCACCCCAGTGACGTACCCTCGCCGCAGCAGGCAACGAGAGGGGAGCCGGTGGCCGACGTCGAGCAGGCCGAGTCGACCGATGAGCGACGCGCGCGCTTCGAGCGTGACGCGATGCCGCTGGTCGACCAGCTCTATGGTGCTGGCCTGCGGATGACCCGCAACCCCCAGGACGCCGAGGACCTGGTCCAGGAGACGTACCTGAAGGCGTTCAGCGCCTTCCACCAGTTCCGCGCGGGCACCAACCTGCGCGCCTGGATGTACCGGATCCTCACCAACACGTACATCAACTCCTACCGCAAGCGCAAGCGCCAGCCGCTGCAGTCCCCGACCGACGAGATCACCGACTGGCAGCTGGCCGCCGCCGAGTCGCACACCTCCAAGGGGCTGCGCTCGGCCGAGACCGAGGCGCTGGACAGCCTGCCCGACTCCGACGTCAAGGACGCGCTGGCGCGGCTGCCGGAGGAGTTTCGCCTGGCGGTGTATTTGGCGGACGTCGAGGGCTTCGCCTACAAGGAGATCGCCGAGATCATGGGCACCCCCATCGGGACGGTGATGTCGCGGCTGCATCGCGGTCGGCGACAGCTGCGGGACATGCTTCAGGAGTACGCGGCGCAGCGGGGCTTCGCGGCCGCGGACGATGACGAGGAGGTCAAACGGTGAGCTGCGGTGAACCGCACGATGTGGACTGTCGCGAGGTACTGGCGGAGGTCTATTTCTATCTGGACTCCGAGTGTGCCTCCGCGCGCCGGGACATCATCAAGAAGCACCTGGCCGAGTGCTCTCCTTGCCTTGCCGAATACGGCATCGAGCAGGATGTGCGGGCCCTGGTACACCGGTGCTGCTCCAACGAGACCGCGCCGGTCGAGGTGAAGGCGCGGCTGCGCGAGAAACTCTCCAAGTTCAACCTCGGCTGAACTCCTCCTCCTAGCCGTTCGCGGCCGACAGCTCGCGTTCGTTGGTGTCCAGCAGCTCCATGGCGATGTCCAGCGCGGGCTGCTGGAGTTCCTCGGGAGTGGGCTCGCCCTCGAGCTCCACGAACCACGCGATGTGCATGGTGAGGATGGCGTCGACGGCGCGCAGGCGCTGAATCATCGGGGCGTCCGAGGCGACCAGCAGGTGGTTGAGCTGGCGCATCCGCTCCTTGTAGTTGTTGGAGCCCTTTTCCTTCTGCAGCCTCTGCAGGGCGGGCTGGTTGTGGTGCATGAACCGCATGGTGGGCCCGTGCGTGGCCAGCAGGTCGGAGTAGCGCCGCAGCATCTCGCGCCGGGTGTCCAGGGACGGCTCCTGTTCGCGCGCCCATTCGCACAGCCCGGTGACCTCGGCGTTGAAATCGTCGAAGTAGCTCAGGGCGATGTCGTCCTTGGTCTTAAAGTGGTAGTACAGGGCGGCCTTCGTCAGGCCCAGGCGCTCGGCGATCTCGCGCAGCGAGGTGCCGTCATAGCCCTGTTCGCTGAACAGTTCCATGGCGACCTGCTTGATTCGCTCGCGGGTGTCGCGCGCCTCACTCATCGGTCTCCCTAAACTTACTTGCCGTCCGGCTAGTTGCCGATCTATCGTAGCTCACGAAGTTACTTGCCGACCGGTCAGTTTTTCGTGAAGGAGTCGTATGTCGAAGTCGGACATTACCGGCGCAGTCGAGGGCGTGTCCAAACCGCCCCTGCGCCGGGAGGTGCTGGTGGTGTTGCCGGGCCTCATGTTGGCGATCCTGCTGGCGATGCTGGATAACACCATTGTGGGTACCGCGTTGCCGACGATCGTGGGGGATTTTGGTGGTTATAACCACATGTCCTGGGTGGTGACGGCGTACATCCTGGCCGCCACGATCACCACGCCGTTGTACGGCAAGCTCGGTGACCTGTACGGACGCAAACGTTTGTTCATGTTCGCCATCGGGGTGTTCCTCATCGGCTCGGCAGCCTCCGGCGCCGCGCAGAGCATGGAACAGCTCATCGCCTTCCGCGCCCTGCAGGGCCTGGGCGCCGGCGGCCTGATGGTCGGCGTGATGGCCATCCTCGGCGACCTGGTCCCGCCCCGCGAGCGCGGCCGCTACCAGGGCTTCATGGCCGCGGTCATGATGGTCGCCACCATCGGCGGCCCGCTGGCCGGTGGCTTCCTCACCGACCACGTCAACTGGCGCTGGGCCTTCTACATCAACCTGCCGCTGGGCCTGATCGCGCTGCTCATCATCGCGTTCACGCTGCACCTGCCCAAGCACAAGAACAAGTCGAGGATCGACTACTTCGGCATCATCCTGCTGTCCATCGTGTCCGCGGGTGTCGTGTTGGTCACCACCTGGGGCGGCACGCAGTACGACTGGGACTCCTGGCAGATCCTCACCCTGGGCGGGGTCTCGGTGGCGGCGCTGGTCGCGTTCCTCATCGTGGAGAGCTTCGTCTCCGAGCCCGTGCTTCCGTTGCGGCTGTTCCGCAACCGCAACTTCAGCCTGATCAACGTGATCGGCTTCCTGCAGGGCTTCGCGATGTTCGGGGCCATGACGTTCCTGCCGATGTATCAGCAGATCGTCCAGAAGCTGACGCCCACCGAGTCGGGGCTGTTCTTCATCCCGATGATGCTGGGCGCCATGACCTTCTCGCTGGCGGCCGGGCAGATCGTCACCCGCACCGGGCGGTACAAGATCTTCCCGATCCTGGGTGGCGCCGTGATGATCGGCGGCATGTCGCTGCTGACCACGCTGACCGTCGACACCCAGGAATGGCGGCTGGCGCTGTACATGGTGCTGTTCGGCATCGGCCTGGGTCTGCTCATGCAGATCACCATGCTGGTGGCGCAGAACAGCGCGCCGCAAAACGACATCGGCGTCGCCTCCAGCACCTCGACGTTCCTGCGGAACATCGGTGGTTCGGTGGGTGTGGCGATGTTCGGCGCGGTGTTCTCCAACCGCCTGACCGACTACCTGACCAACCACAAGGATCAGCTGCCCGCCAAGATGGCCGCCGCCTTCACCAGCAGCGACGCTGGTAGCAGCAGCGGCAACGGGCTCGACCCGTCCAAGGTGTCGAAGATCCCCGAACCGTTCCACGGCATCATCACCAGCGGTGTCACCGACGCGATCACCACGGTGTTCATCTGGACGATCCCGTTCGCGGCCGTGGCGTTCCTGCTGGCCTGGTTCATCAAGGAGGTGCCGCTGCGGTCCACCGCGAACCTGAAGAAGGAGGACGCGGCGCCGCCGGCCGAGGGCTCCGACGAGCCGGTGGGGGCCGTCGCGAAGTAGGTACTTCTTCTTCCCGCCGGAAAGCGAAATGCCGGGCCCTTGATCGAATCAAGGGTCCGGCTTCGCGTTTCGGCGCTCAGGCGTTGGGGCGCTTGCCGTGGTTGGCGCCCTTTTTCTTACGCGCCCTGCGCTTGCGTGCACGCTTCGCCATTTCGATCCCTCCTCGCGGTAAGTCGACGGTCCAGCTTACGCACCCGTTGAAGCAGGCCGAGAGCTGACCGCGTGACCGTATATTGTGATCCGGCTGGCCCAACCAGAGTGAAGGAGGCGGTCGTGGCCGAGGAAATTCGCGCCGAAATGGTGGCGAACGTGTGGAAGGTCGTCGCCAAGCAGGGTGACGAGATCACCGAGGACGATCCCATCGTCATTCTTGAATCCATGAAGATGGAGATCCCGGTGCACTCCGAGGACGGCGGCACCGTCGTGGAGATCGCCGTCAACGAGGGCGACGTGGTCCAGGAGGGCGACCTGATCGCCAGGGTCGAATAGGGGTCCACGATGGACTTCGAGATCCGGCGGGCCCGCGAGTCGGAGCTGGCCGCCATCGGGGAGGTTTCCGTGGCGGCCTACGACGCGGACGGGCAGCTCGCCGACGGCAACGAGTACGTCCATCGGCTGCGCGACGCCGCCTTTCGCGCCCGCGAGGCCGAGCTGCTGGTGGCCGTGGACCCCGACACGGGCGCGGCGGCGGGCACCGTGACGATCTGCCCGCCCGGCAGCCCGATGGCCGAGGTCAGCCGCGTCGGCGAGCTGGAGTTCCGGATGCTCGCCGTGGCGCCGGCCTTCCAGGGCCGCGGCGTCGGCCGGGCGCTGGTGAACGCCTGTCTGGAGCGCGGCCGACAGCTCGGCTGCCACTCGGCGGTGATCTGCACCCGCGGCGGGGGCACCGGCCCCGCCCACCGCCTGTACGAGTCCCTGGGATTCACCCGACTGCCCGAGCGCGACTGGTCGCCGCGCCCCGGCATCGACCTGGTGGCGTTGCGGGCGTCACTGTAGGAGCCCTCCGCCCCCCGATCGCTGTTGCGCGGAATATGCTCGTGGTGCGCAGTTTCGCGCATACAACGAGCGTGTAGGGGTTGTCATGAGCCAGGAACAAGCCGCCAGGTCCGCGTCGGACGCCACGGCGGACGCGGCGCCGGCGCCGCGTCCCGGTTCCGGGATGACCGCCGACATCGCCGAGCAGCCCGAGGTGTTCGCGCGGCTGGCCGACACCCAGGCCGCGCCCATCGCCGAGGTGGCCGCGCGGGTGGCCGCCAAGCGGCCCCGCTTCGTGCTGTTCGCCGCGCGCGGCACCTCCGACCACGCCGCCCTGTACGCCGCCTACCTCACCGAGATCCGGCTCGGCATCCCCGCCGGGCTGGCCTCGCCGTCCTCGATCACCGTGTACGGCGCCCGCCCCGACCTGTCCGAGGCTCTGGTCGTCGGGGTCTCGCAGTCGGGCGGCTCCCCCGACATCGCCGAGGTGCTGCGGGTGGCCGGCGAATCCGGGGCCCAGACCCTCGCCGTCACCAACAACCCCGACTCCGCGCTGTCCACACAGGCCGAACTGCACATCGACGTGTCCGCCGGGCACGAGCGCGCCGTGGCCGCCACCAAGACCTACACCAGCGAGCTGCTGGCGCTGCTCATGCTCGTCGAGGGAATCCGTTCCGGCGACGGCCGCCTCAGCGACGCCGAGGCCGCGGCCGTGGCGGCGCTGCCCGAACTGGCCCGCACCGTCCTGGACGACGAGACCGCCGCGCAGCTGGCGCCGCGCTTCCGCTTCGCCGAGCGCCTGGTGACCACCGGCCGCGGCTACGCCTACCCCACGGCGCGCGAGACCGCCCTGAAGCTCATGGAGACGTCCTACATGTCGGCGCTGGCCTTCTCCGGCGCGGACCTGCTGCACGGCCCGCTGGCCATGACCGACCCCGACGTACCGGTGCTGGCCGTCGTCGGCAACGGTCCCGGCGGCGAGGCGATGCGCGACGTGATCGGCCGGCTGGGGGAGCGCCGCGCCGACGTCGTGGCGGTCGGTCCGGACGAAGTGGAGGGTGCCGCGATGTGGATTCCCACCCCGTCCGTCGACGAGCGCTTCGCGCCCCTTTTGGACATCCTTCCGCTGCAACGGCTGGCGCTGGCGCTGGCGCTGACCCGCGGCGAGAACCCCGACGCGCCGCGCGGTCTGCGCAAGGTCACCGAGACGCTCTAGGTCCTACTGTCTGGACTGAAGATTGTCAACAAACAGACCATCGCCAGATGGCCCCCAGGTCTCCGTTTGATAACGATCGGAGAGGCCTCCGTACCGCACTTGGCATACATTGCGTGAGCGCGGCCTCCACGCCGGGTCGACAATTCGGCACTACTGTTTCAACTCGATAACGAATGGCCGAGTTCGTCGACCGCACGAACGGCTGAATATCGATATCGTCAGGTGCTTGAGTCGGCCGGGTAGTGCCCAAATGGTCCCGGTCCGACGCGTTGACGCAATAGGACGGAGGAGGATATTGGGATTTTTTCAATATGTGGGGGAGTATTTCGATCAGCTGTCCTTTGAGTTTTATCAGCACGCGAGCATGGTGTTCCAATGTGTCCTGTTGGCGACCGTGATCGG
>NZ_DASQPW010000065.1:0-2807 GCF_035643755.1 Stackebrandtia sp.
AGCTTTCGACGCTGAGCGGCGAGAACGCCGAGCTGCGCACCACCATCGACAATCTGGACGCCGAGGCCCAGCAGCTGCGCCGCCACCTGGACGTGGCGTACGAGCGGCTGCGCCGGGTGCAGGCCGAGCGGGACGCCGCGATGCGCGAGCCCGCGCCGCAGCCCGCCACGGCGGTCACCAGCGTGGGCGCCGAGCTGTCGGTGAGCGTGCGGGTCCTGGGCGGGGGCGCCGAGATCGGCGGGTCCTGCGTGCTGGTGTCGGGCGGCGGCACCCGGATCGTGGTGGACGCGGGCACCCGCCCCACGGGCGTGGACGCCGACAGCCTGGCGCCCGCGCACATCGCCGAGCTGTACTCCGAGCCCCCCGACGCCATTGTGGTCACGCACGCCCACAACGACCACGCGGGCTGGGTTCCCGCGCTGGTGGGCCGCTATCCGGGCATCCCCGTGATCGCGTCGACGGCCACCAGCGACCTGTTGGGCACCATGTGGGCCGACTCGGCCAAGGTGATGGCGCTGCGCGCCGACAACGACGACACCTGGGCGGGCGGGCCGCTGCCCCCCTACCAGCAATCCGATGTGGACGAAGCGGTCGCGGCGCTGTCCGACCTGCCGTCGGGGCGCCACCGCCAGGTCGGGGCGATCGATCTCGAGCTGTTCGACGCGGGCCACATCATCGGCGCCACGGGCGTGGTGCTGACCGCCGGGGAGCACCGCGTCGTGGTGTCGGGGGACGTCAGCGGCACCGGGCAGCTCAGCGTCGGCGGCCTCCAGCTCCCCGACTCGGCGATCGGCGCCGAGCTGATGCTGCTGGAGTCCACCTACGCGGGGGCGGGGAAGCTGCCGCCGCGCGACGCCGTGGTCGCGCAGTTCGTCGCCGATGCCGAGCGCATCCTGGCCGCCGGCGGGCGGGTCCTGGTGCCCGCGTTCGCCCTGGGGCGCGCCCAGGAGATCGCGCTGGTGTGCCAGAAGTTCCTGCCCGAGGCCGAGGTTCTCGTCGACGGCCTGGCCCGCGACCTCAGCTACGCCTACAAGCGCCACGACGGCCCCGACGGCGAGCGGGTCAACGTGTTCAGCGGCAACGTCCGTCCCGTGGAGCCCGGGCGCACCCGCAGGGAGATCGCCGAGAAGCGCCCGTGCATCGTGGTCGCCACCTCGGGGATGCTCACCGCGGGACCGGCCGTGGGCTGGGCGCGCGCCATCCTCACCGAGCCCGAGTCGGGCCTCATGGTGGTCGGCTACCAGGATTCCGACAGCCCCGGGTCCCGGCTCCTGACGCTGGCCGAGGCGGGCGGCGGACGCTTCGACCTGCCCGACTCCGACGAGCCCTTCGAGGTCACCGCGCACGTCGGCCAGTACCGCCTCGGCGCGCACGCCTCCGAGGAGGAGCTGGTGAAGATCGCCTCGCGGGCCCGCCCCGAGTCCCTGATGCTGGTGCACGGCCGCCTGACCAACCAGCGCCAGTTCGCCAACCGCCTGAAGCTGCGCCAGCAGCACACCGTGCTGTCCGAGCGCCCCTGGACGGCGCGCTGAGCGCGAAAAAAAGGGGGGGCGGGCCGACTGTTCATAGTCGACCCGCCCGGTGAACCCCTTGGAGAGAAACTTCCGAATTAAGTCCTAATTGGTGGGTGCCGTCGCCAGCTTCACGGTGACGGTCTTGGAGTCGCCGCCGCGGGTGTAGGTGACGTCCATCTTCGTCCCCGGCTTGGCGCCCTGCACGGTCGACACCACGTCGCTGGCGGACTTGACGTCGGTGTCGCCGATCTTGGTGATCACGTCGCCCTCCTTCAGCCCCGCCTTGTCGGCGGGGGTGCCGGACTGCACGCTTGAGACGATGGCGCCGCCGTCGCCGCTGACGTTGTCGGCGACCGTGATGCCCAGGTAGGCGTGCTTGACGACGTCGTCTCCGCCGCCGCCTCCGCCGCCGTTGCCGCTTTCGATCAGCTTCTGGGCGTCATCCTTGACCGTGGACGACGGTATCGCGAACCCCAGTCCGACACTCCCCTCCGAATTGCCGGCGGTGGCGATGATGGTGTTGATACCGACCAGTTGTCCCTTGCCGTTGACAAGCGCGCCGCCCGAGTTGCCCGGGTTGATCGCCGCGTCGGTCTGGATCATGCCCTCCAGCGTGGTGGCCTGGGTGCCGTCCTCGCCCCCGGCCTGCACGGTGCGGTTCTTCGCCGAGACGATGCCCGAGGTCACCGAGCCCTGGAGTCCCAGGGGGGATCCGATCGCCAGCACGGTGTCGCCGACATCAAGCTTGTCGGAGTCGCCGAACTTGATCGGGGTGAGGTCCTTGGCGTCGTCGACCTGGATCACCGCGAGGTCCCCGGAGGGGTCGGTGCCGGTGATGTGGGCCTGAGCGGAGCTGCCGTCGGCGAAGGTCACCTTGAGCTTGCCCGTGGTGCCCGAGGACGCCACGTGGTTGTTCGTGATGATGTGGCCCTTGGTGTCGTAGATGACCCCGGAGCCCTCGGCCTTGTCCGAGGTGATGTCCACGACGGAGGGCTGGACGGCCTTGGCGACGTCGGAGATCGTGGCGTTGTCGCCCACCAGCGACGACGGCGAGTCGCCGCCGCTGCCGTCGGACAGCAGGTAGCCCACGGCCCCGCCCGTTCCCCCGGCCAGCAGCGCGACCACCAGGGCGCCCGCGACCAGCATCCCGGCTCCCGGGCCCTTCTTCACGGGGGGGCCGCCGTACGGCGCCGCGCCCATCGGCGGCGGCCCGCCGGGGGGCGGCGGGCCCATCGGCGGAAGCTGCGCGGTGTGCCCCGGCACGGCGGGGAACTGCCCCGTGTGTCCCGGGAC
>NZ_DASQPW010000066.1:0-6664 GCF_035643755.1 Stackebrandtia sp.
GCGTCCTGGATCTCCTCCAGGAGGTTGAGGACCTGGGCCTGGATCGACACGTCGAGGGCCGAGACGGGCTCGTCGCAGATGATCAGGTCGGGCTCGAGGACCAGGGCCCGCGCGATGCCGATGCGTTGGCGCTGGCCGCCCGAGAACTCGTGGGGGTAGCGGGCCAGGGCGTTGCTCGGGAGGCCCACGGCGTCAAGGGTCTTGACGATGCGTCGGCGGCGGTCGGCGCGGTTGGTGCCGAGGTTGTGGGCGGTGAGGCCCTCGACCAGGATGGACTCGACGTTTTGGCGGGGGTCGAGGCTGCCCAGCGGGTCCTGGAAGACCATCTGGAGGCGGCGGCGGGAGCGGCGCATCTCGGCCTCGGGGAGCTTGGCGAGGTCGGTGCCGTCGAAGTCGACCCTGCCCGAGGTGATGTCGACCAGGCGAAGGACGGCGCGGCCCAGGGTGGTCTTGCCGCAGCCCGACTCGCCGACCAGGCCGTACGTCTCCCCCGATTCGACGTTCAGGGTGACGCCGTCGACGGCGCGGACGTGGCCGACCGTGCGGTCGAAGACGATGCCCTGTTTGATGGGGAAGTGGACCTTGAGGTCGTCCAGTTCGAGCAGACTCATCATGCCTCCGCCGCGGGGGATTCCGGAAGGGTCACGGGCGCTTCGTGGTGGGTGACCGGGTTGACGCATCGGTACTTGTGGCCGGTGTAGGTCTCGGTGAGGTCGGGGGTGCCCTCGAGGCAGGCGAGGGTGTAGTGGTCGCAGCGGGGGGCGAAGGCGCAGCCGTCGGTCCAGGCGATGTTGTCGTTGACGGAGCCGCGGATCGGGGTGAGGGGCTCGCCGCGGGGGGCGTCGAGGCGGGGGATGGAGCCCAGGAGGCCGACCGAGTAGGGGTGGGTGGGCGAGGCGAAGAGGGGGCGGCGGGAGGCCGCCTCGACGACCTTTCCTCCATAGAGGACGTTGATGTCGTCGCACAGGCCCGCCACGACGCCGAGGTCGTGGGTAATCATGAGCAGGGCCGTGCCCTGGTCGTCGACGAGTTCCCGCAGCAGCTCGAGGATCTGGGCCTGGATCGTGACGTCCAGGGCCGTGGTGGGTTCGTCGGCGATCAGCAGGCGGGGGGCGCAGGCCACGGCCATCGCGATCAGGGCGCGCTGGCGCATGCCGCCGGACAGCTGGTGGGGGTATTCCTTCAGGCGGCGGGTGGGGTCGGGGATGCCGACGCGGTCCAGCAGGTCGGCGGCCTCCTTGCGGGCCGGGGCGCCCTTGAGTCCCCTGTGGCGGGTGAGGATCTCGGTGACCTGGACGCCGATCGGCACCACCGGGTTGAGGGACGACAGCGGGTCCTGGAAGATCATGGCGAGCTGTGAGCCGCGCAGGTCGCGCATGTCGCTCGCTCGCAGGGACAACAGCTCGATGCCGTCGAACGTCGCGCTGCCGGAGATCTCGGCGCGCTTCAACAGGCCCATCAGGGCCAGCGAGGTGACGGACTTCCCGCAGCCCGACTCGCCCACCAGGCCGACCACCTGGCCGGCGTCGACGCTGAACGACACGCCGTCCACCGCGTGGGTGGGGCGGCGGCCGCGGCGGGAGAAGGTGACCGACAGATCGTCCACTGTGAGTAGAGACATGGAATCACTTCCGCAGCTTCGGGTCGAGGGCCTCGCGCATCGCCTCGCCCAGCAGGGTGAAGCCGAGCGCGGTGATGATGATCGCCACCGCGGGGTAGAGCGCGAGTTGGGGCGCCACCGAGATGAACGTCTGTCCCTTGGCGAGCATCGCACCCCATTCGGGTTGCGACATGTCGGGGTTTCCCAGTCCCAGGAAGGAAAGCGCCGCGGCCTCGATGATCGCGGTGGCCAGGCTCAGGGTGGCCTGGACGATCACGGGACCCAGCGAGTTGGGGACGATGTGGGCGAAGACGATGCGGGAACGCCGCACCCCCAGCGCCCGGGCCGCCAGCACATAGTCCGAATGGGACTGCGCGATCATGGACCCGCGGAACAACCGCGCGAAGATCGGGATCTGCACCACCCCGACGGCGATCATCAACGTGGTGAGGCTGCGCCCCAGCAGCGCGGCGATGCTGACGGCCAACAGCAGCGAGGGCAGCGCCAGCATCATGTCGATGAACCGCATGATGACCGTGTCTATCGTGCGGCCGAGCTTGCGTCCCAGTCCCTGGCAGGCGCCCGAGATCCCGCCCAGCGCGGCGCCGACGGCGAAGCCCAGCAGGGTGGCGATCACGCCGACCATGAGGGACTGTCGGGCGCCGATCAGCATGCGGGAGAACTCGTCTCGTCCCAGCTGGTCGAGCCCCAGCCAGTTCTCCGCCCGCATTCCCACGAAGTGGTTCTGGGACTGGGAGACCTCGTCCCCCCAGGTCGTCGCCACCGGGTCGTAGGGCGCGACGAAGGGCCCGATCACCGCCATCACCACGAACACCGCGATGATGACGGCGCCGGTGAGGGCCAGCGGGCTGCGCCGCAGGCCGCGAAACGCCTCCCGCCAGATGCCGGCGCCCTTCTGGTCGTCGGAGGTCGCGGCGGTCAGCTCGGCGAGGCGGTCGATCTTGTCGGTCTTGGTTGACATGTCAACGCACCCGCACTCTCGGGTCGATGATGCTGTACGAGATGTCGACCAGCAGGTTGATGAGGACGTACATGGTGGCGATGAACAGGATGAAGCCCATCAGCACCGAGTAGTCGCGGGCGTCGATGGCGCGGGCCAGGAACGAGCCGATGCCGTTGAAGTCGAACACGGTCTCGGTGAGCACCGCGCCCGACAGCAGGCTGCCCGTCAGCAGGCCGATCGACGTGATCACGGGGAGCATCGCGTTGCGCAGGACGTGGCGGGCGCGAATCGTGGATTCCTTCAGGCCCTTGGATTCGGCGGTGCGCACGTAGTCCTCGCCCAGCACCTCCAGCACGCTGGCCCGGGTCATGCGCACGATCACCGCCAGCGGGATCGACGCCAGGGCGATGCCCGGCAGCACCAGGTGGGCCAGGGCGTCGGAGGTGACGGTGAGGTCCCCGGTGAGCAGGCCGTCCAGCACGGCGAATCCCGTCACCTTGGTGGTCTCCAGTCCCGGCGACAGCTGCCCGATGGACGGGAACCATCCCAGCTGCACGGAGAAGATCTCCTTGAGGATGTACGCCAGGAAGAACACCGGGATGCAGATGCCCAGCAGCGACGAGGTGACGACGCTGGAGTCCAGGAAGCCGCCCCGGCGCCGCGCGGCGAGGTATCCCAGGGGAATGCCGACGATCACCGCGATCAGCATCGCGGTGATGCCGAGCTCGATGGTGGCGGGGAAGCGGGTGGCGAACTCGTCGATCACCGGGCGGTTCGACTGGACGGAGGTGCCGAAGTCGCCCTTCAGCATGTTCTTCACGAACCGTCCGTATTGAACCCAGATGGGGTCGTCCAGGTGCAGCAACGCGCGGATCTGCTTGCGGCGCTCCGGGGTGGTCCGGTCGCCCAGCAGCGCCGCCTCCGGCCCGCCGGGGAGGTTGTGCAGCCACACGAACAGCAGGATCGACAGCCCGATCAGGGTGGGTATGAGCTGAAGCAGCCGCCGGACGATGAAACGCAACACGGCCTTCGCAACCTTCCGCTAGCGGCGCCGGGACCGACCGCGCCCGCGGCCGATCCCGGCGAATGTCACATGCCTGTTACTTGAAACTGGTTTCGGCGAAGTTCTCCGAGGTCAACGGGGAGACCTTCGGCGGGTTCACGTACGACGCGAACGCGATCGACGGCGGCGAGTGCGCGATCGGCACGCCCGGCAGGTACTTCATGATCAGGTTGTTCGCCTCGACGTACATGTCCTTGCGCTTGGACACGCTCGGCTCGTTGTCGATCTTGTCGAGGAGGTCGAAGATCTTCTTGTCCTTGAAGCCCCACGAGTCCTTGTAGGTGCCGAACCAGGTGCCAAGGAAGTTGTACGCCTCGTTGTAGTCCCCGGTCCAGCCGAGGATGTAGAGGCTGCACTTTCCGTTGTTCACCGCGTCCTGGTAGTCCGGGTTCCACTTCATCGGGTTCTCGGTGACCGTGACGCCGATGGCCTCGAGGTCGGCCTTGATGTTCTGCGACACGTCCTCCGGGTCGGGGAGGTACGGGCGGGTGACATCGGTGGGTTCACACAGGTCGATCTTCAGCTTCGACTGGCCCGCGTCCTTCAACAGCTTCTTGGCCGCGTCCTTGTTGTAGTCGTAGGTCTTGACGTCATCGGAGTAACCGTCCAATGTGGGGGCGAGGAACTCCTTGGCGACGGTGGCGCCCGGCGGGTAGATCTGCTTGATGATCTTCTTCTTGTTGATCGCCTGGGCGATGGCCTCGCGGACCCTCTTGTCGGCCAGCGGGGTCTTCTTGCCGTCCTTCTTCTGGTCCATGCCGAGGTACATCAGGTTGAAGACGCCGCGCTTGGGCACCTGCATGCCCTTGTCCTTCAGCGTGCTGACGTCCTGCGGGGCCACCAGGTCGTAACCCTGGATCTCGTCCGAAAGCAGCGCCTGCTTGCGGTCGTTCTCCTTGGGGATCGTCTTGACGATCATCGTCTTGATGTGCGCCTTCTCCTTGGCGTTCCAATAGCCGTCGAAGCGGGTCAGCGTGACCTCGCTCTCGCCGTGGTCCCACTTCTTGTACTTGTAGGGACCGGTTCCGGCGGCCTCCCCGGCCTTCTGGCTGTAGTCGGGGTAGGTCAGCTTCGCGGGGTCGTCGCCCTTGGGGGCCGACTCCTTCGCGTAGGTCTTCAGCGATTTGGGGCTGTGGATTCCCATGGACGCCAGCGTGAAGCCGCCCGGCAGGCGGGCGCTGGCGTGGTTGACCTTGATGACCGGCGTCAGGTCGTCCTTGGCGGTGCAGGAGTTGTAGTTCGGCGGCGGGGTTTCCTTGCTCTCGTTGTGCTTGAAGCCGCCGAAGGTGTCCTGCCAGTACGTGGACACCGCCGCGTTCTGGTACGTGCCCTTCCAGTTGAACCACCGGTCGTAGTTGTCGCACACCACCTGGGCGGTCAGCTTGGAGCCGTCGTGGAACTTCACGTTGTCGTGCAGGTGGAAGGTCCACGTCTTGCCATCCTTGGACGTGTCCCAGGTCTTGGCGAGCTGACCGACGATCTTGGTTCCGCCGGATTTGTGGGTCAGCAGGCCCTCGAAGACCTGGCGCGTCACTCGGAAGGTCTCGCCGTCGGACGCCAGCGACGGGTCGAGCGACTTGGGGTCACCCGCACCGGCGAAAACGAAGGCGGTCTTGTCATTGCTGTGGGTGGCACTGGCCGTACACGCGGTGGTCGCGGCCAATGCCAGGGCCGGGATCGCGGCCAGCAATGCGTACGTCTTGGGCTTTTTCAGTCGCATGATCCACCTCGGGGTCACGGTGGTAGGGCTGTCACTGTCACGAACCCTAGTGCGAATCCATAACTTTGTGAACCGCGTCATAGCCCTTGATATCGAATTGTGTCCAACTAGCACCGCGCCCACCGCGTCCCCTTTAGATCTGGCGGCGGCCCTCGAACGCACGCCCAAGAGTGACCTCGTCGGCGTACTCCAGATCGCCGCCCACGGGCAGACCCGACGCCAGGCGCGAGACGGTCAGACCCATCGGGGTGATCATCAGCGCCAGGTAGGTCGCGGTGGCCTCGCCCTCGGTGTTCGGGTCGGTGGCGATGATGAGCTCCTTGGTCTCGCCGCTCCTCAGGCGCTGCAACAGCTCCTTGATGCGCAGGTCCTCGGGCCCCACCCCGTCCAGTGGGTTGATCGCGCCGCCCAGCACGTGGTAGCGGCCACGGAACTCGCCGGTGCGCTCGACGGCGATGATGTCCTTGGGCTCCTCGACCACACAGATCTGCTCCTCGCCGCGGCGGGGGTCGCGGCAGATGCGGCACAGGTCGTCGGTGGAGACGTTGCCGCAGATCGTGCAGAAGCGCACCTGATCCTTGACGACGCGCAGCGCCTCGGCCAGTCTGTCCACATCGGCCTTATCCGAGCCGAGGATGTGGAAGGCGATGCGCTGCGCGCTCTTGGGGCCGATTCCCGGCAGACGACCCAGCTCGTCCACCAGGTCGGCGAGTGCTCCCTCGTACACGCCGGCTACATCCCGGGCAGCTGGCCGCCGCCGATGCCGCCCGGCAGGCTCTGGGCCAGGGGACCGAACTTGTCCTGCGCGAGCTTCTTGGCCTCCTCGGTCGCGGCGACGATGGCCGCGCCGACCAGGTCCTCCAGGGTCTCGACGTCCTCGGGGTCGACGGCCTCGCGGTCGATCGCGATCGACTTGAACTCGCCGCCGCCCGTCATGGTGACGGTGACCAGGCCGCCTCCCGCCGAGGCGGACACCTCGGCGTCGTTGAGCTCCTGCTGCAGGGCCATGTAATTGGCCTGCACCTGCTGGGCCTGCTGCAGGAACTGCTGCATGTCGGGCATGCCCTCACCACCAGGAAACATCTGTTTCCTCCCTTTCCTCGGTTTGCGTACAGCCTAAAGCTTCTTCGCGCCGACCTTGTCGGCGAACAGCTCCACCGCTTTGTCCATGCTCATGGAGCGCGGCGGCGGGACCTCGTGGGGTTCGTCGTCGGGGTCCGGCTCCATCGATTCTTGAGTGGACGGACGCGGGGCACGCGCCGCTGGCGGCGGGCTGGCCGGTTCGGGGGCGGGGGTGCGCGCGGGCGGGGGCGGGGG
>NZ_DASQPW010000067.1:0-3637 GCF_035643755.1 Stackebrandtia sp.
TCGTTGCCGAGCAGGACGACCCTCGCGAGAAGATCCTCGCCGTGTTCGACAGCCAAGCCAGCGTGTTCCGGGAACCCGGCTTCAAGGGATGCGCTTTTGTCGCGGCAAGCAGTGAAGCCCCTCCCGGCGGGGTCATCGAAACCGACGCCACCGAGTACCGCACCTGGAGGCGCAACCTGTTCACCGACCTCGCACGCCAAGCCGGAGCAGCCGACCCCGACCAGCTCGGCCAGCAACTCAACGTCCTCTACGACGGAGCAGAGCTGAACGCCCACATGGACCACAACCCCGACATCGCCGACGTAACCCGCAATGTCGTAGCGGTTCTCCTCGAAGCCAAGATCCCGAACCAAGAGGCGCCTTCGGGCGGGGCATCAGGGCCCGAATAGGTCACTTCTAGGACTGCGAGAAAGGGCCTTGGCAGACATGTTGCGCGCCGCGATGACTTTCAGATCGTCCTGGAGGTTGCGCGGCGTGGCCGCCTCATCGAGGCCGCACGCGTCCTCAAGATCAACCACACCACCGTCGGTCGGCATGTGTCGCAGCTCGAACGCTCGGTGCCAAAGGAAGGTCGTAGCACATGACGAAGACCGCGCATATCGAAGGCGTCGACACGCTGGTCGACTCCATCACGGAGGAGGAAGCGCTGACCCGCACCTGCGCCCAGGATGTCTACGGCAGCGGCATCGCCGGCCTGCGAAAGCTGTTCGCCTGACCCTAATGCTCAGGACAGCGGGGCTCTCATCAGTCCGCAGCCCTGTCCGGCCCGATTCGATCAGCACGACGGTGTCGTCGAACCAGGCGTCCGCGTAGCGCTGCATGGAGGACGCCTCGTCTTCGCGATAGCCGATGGCGGAAGTGTGTGAGCGCCCGCGTTATGAGTTCGTCGGTGTGGCCGAGGGCGTCTGGCGAGGGTGCCGCCCACGTCGAGGCAGAAGCCAGGGATCGCGTCTTCGCCCACGCGCTGCTCCACCTCCCGAACCGATCCGCGGTCGGGCACCTGCGAGAAGAAGGGACGACTATGGAAGGCCTTCTCACCCGGTCGCTCACCGAAGCGGACCGAGACCTCCTCGCCGCCCTGGCTTCACGAGTGTCTCCTCAATCGATGATCAGCAGATTCCATGGGGCCGCCGGTAGCCCCACCCCGTCACTGCTTGATCGGCTGCTGGATCTCGCACCAGGTCAACGTGAGGCCCTGATCGCACTCGACGACCAGGTAGTCGTCGCCGTTGTTCGGTATGCCCGCGACACACAGGAGGGTGATACAGCCGAGGTAGCCGCTCTCGTCGCCGATGAGTGGCAGCACCACGGTGTCGGACTCGAGTTGATGCGCCAGCTTGCAAGTCGAGCCCGAGCCGCCGGGATCAGCCGGTTCCGTGGCGACATGCTCAGCGACAACGCCGGAGCGCAGCGCCTTATGACGGCGCTCGGTCAGGCGGTGAGCAGCCGGAGGGCCGACGGTCACACCGTCATGATCATCGATCTTGCGCCCTCGTAGCGATTCCGAGGCTGCCGACCGTTCGCCGGTGGCGACTCCCGCCGACTGCGCACGGTGAGTGTCGTCGGACCAAGCCGACCGGGATGGCTGGCGACCCTCGGTCACACTCGCGCGACGGTGCTCCTTATGAGCTCAGCCAGCTGCGGAGCGTGCGTGGCGAGCATGCCGTGGTCGGCGCCATCCAGAGGTACGGCCTCGCCGTGCTTGACCGTGGCCGCCAGTCGCTGTGCGATCAGCTCAGAGACGGCGGGGCTGCTGGTGCCATACGCGATAGCGACCGGTGCCGACAGCGCGGCCAGCGTCTCGCGGATGTATCTCTCGCGGAAAGCAGCTTCCACATCGCGTACATTGACCGGGGTCTGGCCCCGCAGGAAGCCTTGCACTTGATCAGGCATGCGGGTGAAGGCCCCGGGTCCGAACCAGAAATCGATCATCATGCCGATCGCGTCTGTTTCGCCTGCCTTGGCATTCCGCACGTAGGAGTCGAACGCGGTTTTGGCATCCGCATACGCGGTCTCTTCGCCCAGCGCTGCCAAGGTCTCGAGCGCAACGGGCTCGACCAGCACCAATGCCGCGACAGGCACGTGGTTGGCAAGCGCGATCTGCAGGGCGACGTTGCCGCCATAAGAGTGGCCACCCAGGACGATACCGTCCGGCTGGGGCCCCAGGTCATCGACGATGGCTGCCGCCATCGCAGCCGTCTCGCGATCGCGTGGCGGATACGTCTGGTTGTGGTCCGGCAAACTCGGCGTGATCGCCGTGACGTCTTCACCCAGCGCCTTGATCACCCCCTTCCATGCGCTGGGCTTGCCTGGGGAGCCATGAATCAGGACAATCGGTCGGTTCATCTGTGTGCTCCTAATCGAAAGGCGATTTCGGGTGGACATGACGTGGCCGCGCGAGGGTCGCCCGGGTGCCTTCGGCGGTGGCGTCCCGCTGTGGAAGCCGCCGTGCTGCACGTTACGGCGCTCGGGAGCGGATCGCTATTGGCAATACTGACAACTTTGATACGGTTCTCGCCATGCGATGCGAGGTAATAGCACTGGACGGGATCTTCGACACCGGCTTGTCCACAGTGCTCGATGTGTTCACCACCGCCAACGAGCTGATCGGCCTGTTTGATCTCGGCATCCCGCCGTTCGACGTGTCCGTGGTGGGTGTTCGTCGACGGGTTCGCACTGCCCAAGGCCTGTCCGTGCCACTGACCATCCGGACGGCCGGCGCACCGGCGGACTGGGTGGTGGTCCCGGCGCTCGGGTTCAGGACGCCAGAGGCCCTCGAGCCGGTCTTGGCGCGCCCCGACGTCCGGGCCGCGAGCGCCCTGCTCCGCGAGCACGCAAACCGACCCAACACACGCATCGCGGCAGCGTGCATCGGTACGTTCGTGCTGGCTGAGTCTGGTCTGCTCACCGATCAGAACGCCACGACTACCTGGTGGCTGGGGTCCCTGTTCCGGCAACGCTACCCGAGGGTTCGCCTCAACGAGTCACACATGATCGTCGCGTCCGGTCGGTTCGTCACGGCCGGCGCCGCACTGAGCCATGTCGACCTGGCCATGTGGCTTGTACGCCAGGTCAGCCCCGAGCTCGCCTCGCTCGTTGCCCGCTACCTGATCGTGGATACCCGCCCCGCCCAGTCGGCATACGTGGTCATGGACCACCTCGCCCACGCCGACCCCCTGGTCGAACGCTTCGAGCATTGGGCCCGCGACCACCTGGGCGACGGATTCTCCCTGGACCAGGCCGCCCGGGCCACCGGCACGACCAAGCGCACATTGGCCCGCCGCCTCCATAAGGTGCTCGGCAAGAGCCCGCTGTCCTACGTTCAGGACCTCCGCGTCGAGCGGGCCGTACACCTGCTGCGCACCAGCGACCGGACCCTCGACGAGATCGCCTCACTGGTCGGCTACGCCGATAGCGTCACATTGCGGACCCTCCTCCGCCGACGCCTCGGCCGTGGCGTCCGCGAAATCCGCGAGCATTCGCCGGCTTGATACTGCGGGTCCGTTAGAGAGCCTGGGACGCGCACACCGTGGGAAGGGGCCAGGGGGCGGGTGCGCACGCGATCGGACCTTCTAGGCGCTTGAAGAGATCTCATCGACAAAATGTTGTCGATGCTTCATATCCGCAGGCGATGCCG
>NZ_DASQPW010000068.1:0-11489 GCF_035643755.1 Stackebrandtia sp.
CGCGATGATCGCGGTGGCGGGTTCAAGAGCGGACCTCGGCGGGATGACCGCGGGGGTGGCTTCCGTCCGCGCGATGACCGGGATCGTGGCGGCTTCAAGGATCGTCGCGATGACCGTGGCGGCGGTTTCCGCCCGCGCGACGATCGTGACCGTGGCGGCTTCAAGGATCGCCGCGATGACCGTGGTGGCGGTTTCCGCCCGCGTGACGATCGGGATCGCGGGGGTTTCCGTGATCGGCGGGATGACCGTGGCCGCGATGATCGCGGCGGCGGGTTCCGTCCGCGAGACGACCGTGACCGTGGCGGGTTCAGGGACCGTCGCGATGACCGTGGCCGCGACGATCGCGGCGGCGGGTTCCGTGGTGGACCTCGGCGGGATGACCGCGGGGGTGGCTTCCGTCCGCGCGATGACCGGGACCGCGGCGGCTTCAAGGACAGGCGCGACGACCGCGACCGTGGGGGTTTCAGGGATCGCCGCGATGACCGTGGCGATCGCGGGGGCTTCCGTGACCAACGGGATCGGGGGCACGGCGGTTTCCGTGACCGCGACGACCGTTACGGGTCGCGCGGCAAGGACTTCCGCGACAAGAACGAATGGGACGACGCCGTCGCCGAGACCGACGAACTGCTTGGGGGACAGGAGTCTGCCGAAAAGCCGACGGGTGCCGACGAGGTGGCCGAGGCCGCGACCCTGGCCGACGGCTCCGCGACCGTCGTCGAGGTCGACGCCGACACCGCCGCCGCGCCCAGCACGGTGGATGAATCCGTTGTGGACTCCACGGACGGATCTGGCGTCGCCGACGCCGTCGAGAGCTCGGTTGACGAGCCCGGCGCCGAGGCGTCGACGGTGGTCGATTCCGGGGCCGACGGCGAGGCGGGAGATTCTTCGAAGCCCGCCGTCGATGCCGATGACGCGCGCCGTGAGCCGCGGTCGGACGACGATGACGCCGACGACGAGCGGGACGCCGCCGAGGAGGCGGATCGGCGGCGGGCCGATGCCGAGTCGGAGGCCGCCGAGCTCCCGATCGACGAGGACGTCGAGTACCGCGACCTCGACCGCGACACGCGGGCGGGGCTGCGGTCGCTGCCCAAGGGGCTGGCGGACAGCGTCGGTCGGCGGTTGGTGATGGCGGGTCGCCTGGTCGACGTGGACCCGCAGGTCGCGCTCGCACACGCGCTGGTGGCGCGGCGCCTGGCGTCGCGCGTGGCCGTGGTCCGCGAGGCCGTGGGGATCGTCGCCTACCAGGCGGGCCAGTGGCAGGCCGCGATCAGCGAGCTGCGCACGGCCCAGCGCCTCACGGGCACCCGCGACCACATCGCGCTGATCGCCGACGCCGAGCGTGCCCTGGGCCGTCCCGAGCGGGCCGTCGACGCCTACCGGGAGCTGGACGGCACCCAGGTCGCCGACGAGGTCCGCATCGAGTTGCTGATCGTCGCGGCGGGGGCCCGCCGCGACATGGGCCAGGGCGCCGCCAGCGTGGCGATGCTTCAGGTCCCCGAGTTGAAGTCGACGGCGGACGAGCCGTGGGTGCACCGTCTGCGCTTCGCGTACGCCGATGCCCTGGCGGCGGAGGACCGTGTGGGCGAGGCCCGGGAATGGTTCGAGACCGTGCTGCGCGCCGACGACCAGGACCCGTTGGGCGTGGGCGAGCGCCTGCTCGAGCTGGACGGCGTGGCCTGGCTGGCCGAGCCCGACGAGGTCGATCCCGACGGCGACGGCGACTGATATCCGCGGTGCCGCCCGGCCGTCCCCTCCCCGATGGGGAGGCCGGCCGGGCGGCACCCGTGTGTCGAGGGAGTCCGTGAGTCTACGAGCGCTGGAGGTCGTTGGTGACGTCGTCTGATCGCCCCGTTGGGGCCGAGGACGGGTGGCTGTGGGCCAGTGGGGAGCCGCTGGCGCGTCGGCACGGGGTGGTGCTGCTGGATCTCGACGGCGTGGTGTATCTCCAGGGCGAGCCGATTCCTGGCGTGCCCGAGGCCTTGCGGGAGCTGCGGGAGGCCGGGGCCGCGCCGATGTTCGTGACGAACAACGCCTCGCGGCGCGCCGCCGAGGTGGCTGAACTGTTGACCGCCCGCGGCGTGCCCGCCGCCGCCGACGAGGTGTGCACCTCGGCACAGGCGGCGGCGCGGCTGTTGGAGCAGCGGTGCGCGCCCGGGGACGGGGTGCTGGTCGTGGGTTCGGAGGCGCTGGCCGCTGAGGTCAGCGCGGTGGGCCTGCGCCCGATCGACGGGCGGGACGGTGCGAAACCCGCGGCCGTGGTGCAGGGCTACGGCCCGACCGTGGGGTGGCGGCAGCTGGCCGACGCGACGATCGCCGTGCGCGGCGGGGCGTGGTGGCTGGCGACCAACACCGACGCCACGATGCCCTCGGCTCACGGTGTCCTGCCTGGCAACGGCACCATGGTGGCGGCGGTGGCGACGGCGGTGGGGCGAGCGCCCGACGCGGTCGCGGGCAAGCCGTCACCGGTGCTGCTGGAGCGGGCGGCGGCGGCCCACCCGTACGCGGCGCCGATCATGGTGGGCGACCGGTGGGACACCGACATCGAGGCGGCGCGGGCGGCCGACATGCCGAGCGTGTTGGTGTTGAGCGGAACCACGCGTCCCAGGGATCTTCCCGCGCTCCCGCCGCGCGGGCGACCGCGCTACGTGGCGTGGACGGCGGCGGGAATCAACGAGACGCACCCCGAGGTGACCGGCGACGACCGTCGCGTCCGGTGCCGGGAGTGGTCGGTGAGCGTCGACGGCGAGCGGCTCACCCTGTCGGGCGACGGAACGCCCTTGGACGCGCTGCGCGCCATCGCCGAGGCGTGCTGGCGTTTCGAAAGGCCAGCCGAGTCGATCGCGGGCCGAGGAGACCAGGCCGCGCGGGCACTGTCCGACCTGGAGTGGTGACGGTCGGTCCTACAGCATGGATTTGAGCTTCAACAGATCCATGATGCTGGCCTTCAATTTCACCCGGCCGGACGCGAAGGCCGGCCCGAAGTCCAGATCCCCGTTGATGAGCGACACCAGGTCGTCGCTGCCCACGGTCATGCGGATCTCGGCGTTCGGGTTACCGCCCTCGACGATGTCGATCAGGGTGCCACCGCTGAACTTGCCGCAGAAGGACACGCCGAGGTCGGTGACGTCGCAGGCCAGCGTCCGCTCGAAGTTCATCTTGCTCTTGACCTGCTCGGCATTCTCCGCGATTTGGGCGGCGAGTTTTTCGAGCGCGTTGCGGCATTCTTCGGCCGTCGCCATTATCGTTCTCCACAGTCGTAGGGCAAACCACCGCAAGGGACGGTACCCGATGGGTATCAAGGCGGCCAACAGGTAGCGTAATCGGCAGAACCAATCCGTATGGAGGCTGGAGACAATGCAGGAAGCGTGGCGCGACTACCTGGAGTTGGCGCTGGGGCTGACCGAGGCGTCCCGCAAGAGGGCCGCACAGGTGATCAAGTCCCTGGCGGAGCAGAGCGGGGCGAAGGTCGAAAACCTCCAGGGCATGGCCGAGGAGCTGTTGAGCACGAGCCTCGCCAACCGTGAGAACGTCGTCAAGCTGGTGCGGTTCGAGCTGGACCGCGCGCTGGGCAAGGTCGGGCTGGCCACCAGCGAGGAGGTCGCCGAGCTGACCGCGCGGGTGCGGCAGCTGGAGCGCGAGCTGAAGGAGGCCCGCGGACAGCGGGCCCCCGCCGAGGACAAGCCCGCGGCCAGGAAGACGGCCGCGAAGAAGACGGCGGCGAGGAAGACCACCGCGAAGAAGACCGCGGCCAAGAAGGTCGTGAAGAAGTCGGCCAAGAAGGCCACGGCGCGGGACGACAAGTGAGCCAGTTCGTCACCGACGACGCCGCCGACGCCGGACCCGACGTGGCCGGCGCGCGGACCCGGGTGTCCGACGCCGTGGCGCGGCTGGACGAGCTGCCCCGGCTGGCGACCGCGGAGCACGTGGAGGTCTTCGAGTCCACCCAACAGGTGCTGGCCGACACGCTGTCGGCCGTCGACGAGGCGTGAGACGTGGCGGCGCGTAGGCGCCTGGACGCCGAACTGGTGCGGCGGGGCCTGGCCCGGTCGCGGGCCCACGCCGCCGAGCTGATCGCGGCGGGGCGCGTCAAGGTTCGGGGCTTCGTCGCCTCCAAGCCCGCCGCCGGGGTCGACCCCGCCGACCCGGTGCTGCTCGTCGGCGACAGCGACGACTACGTGTCGCGCGGCGCCCACAAGCTGCGCGGCGCGCTCGATGATTTCGCCGCCGTCGGTGTCGGCGCGTCCGGGCGGCGTTGCCTGGACGCCGGGGCGTCCACCGGAGGTTTCACGGACGTGCTGCTGCGCGACGGCGCCAAGGAGGTCGTCGCCGTCGATGTCGGCTACGGCCAGCTGGCCTGGTCGCTGCGTACCGACGACCGCGTGACGGTCCACGACCGCACCAACATCCGCCACCTGGGTCCCGACGACATCGGCGGCCCGGCCGAGTTGACCGTGGCGGACCTGTCGTTCATCTCGCTGCGGCTGGTGTTGCCCGCCCTGACCGCGTGCACCAGCGGCGACTTGGTCCCCATGGTGAAGCCGCAGTTCGAGGTGGGCCGCGACAAGGTCGGCTCGGGCGGGGTGGTGCGCGATCCGGTGCTGCGCGCCGAGGCGGTCGCCGAGGTGATCGACGCCGCGAACCGCCTCGGCTGGCGGGCGGTGTCGGTGGCGCCCAGTAAGCTGCCGGGGCCTTCGGGCAATGTGGAGTTCTTCTGCGTGCTGCGCCGGGATGGCGAGGCGATGCTTGACGACGAGGTGCGCGACGTCGTGATGTCGGCCCGCGTCGCTTCGGACGAATCGAGGGATGCGACGTGACTGTTCGCCGGGCTTTGCTCGTCACCCACACCGGACGCCGCGACATCGCGGTGCGCGCCAAGGCGATCGTGGATTGCATGCGGTGCGCGGGTTTCGAGGTGTACGCCGTGCCGGAGGAGGCCGCGGAGCTCGGGCTGGACGGATTGTCGAGCACCGACACCGCGTGCGAGTCCGGGGAGGTGGAGCTGGTGCTCGCCCTCGGCGGGGACGGCACCTTCCTGCGCGCCGCCGAACTCGCCCGCCCGATGGGCGCGCCGCTGCTGGGCATCAACCTGGGGCAGGTCGGCTTCCTCGCCGAGGCCGAGATCTCCGATGTGGAGCACGCGGTGACGCGACTGGCCCGCGGCGACTACGCCGTCGAGGAGCGGCTCACCGTCGAGGCGATCGTCGAACACGACGGCGCCGAGCTGGGGCGCGACTGGGCGCTCAACGAGACCACCGTCGAGAAGGGACGCCCGGCGCGGATGCTGGAGGTCCTCATCGAGATCGACGGGCGCCGCCTGTCGCGTTACGGCTGCGACGGCGTGGTCTTCGCGACGCCGTCGGGCTCCACCGCCCACGCCATGTCCGCCGGCGGCCCGGTGGTGTGGCCGCAGGTCGAGGCGCTGCTTCTGGTGCCGCTGAGCCCGCACGCGCTGTTCCACCGTCCCCTGGTGGTGGCGCCGACGTCGACCATCACCGTCACCATCGAACCGGACGCCCCGCCGGCGGTGCTGACCAGCGACGGGCGCCGCAGCATCGAGCTGCCTCCGGGTGCCACGATCACGGTGCGGCGCGGCGACCGGCCGGTGCGGCTGGTGCGTCTGACCGACCGTCCCTTCACCGATCGCCTGGTGGCCAAGCTGTCGCTGCCGGTGGACGGCTGGCGGGGTCATCGTTTGTGACGAGCGGACTGGGCGTATGTCGGTTGGGGCTATTAGGGTCTGTGGTGTGCTGGACGAGCTTCGAATTACCGGACTTGGTGTCATCGAGGACGCGACGCTGCCCCTTTCGGACGGGCTCACCGTGATCACCGGCGAGACCGGGGCCGGCAAGACCATGGTGGTGGCGGGCCTGGGGCTGCTGTTCGGCGGCCGCGCCGACGCCGGCAGGGTCCGCCCCACCGAAAAGAAAGCCACAGTGGAGGGTCGCTTGGTGCTGAGCGCCGACGACAAGGCGCTGCGGCAACGGGTGGCCGACTGCGGCGCCGAACTGGACGGCGACGAGCTGCTGTTGAGCCGCACCCTGAACATCGAGGGTCGCTCCCGCGCCTACGTGGGCGGCCGCTCCGCCCCGGTGGGCGTCCTGGCGGACATCGGCGCCCAGGTGCTGTCGATTCACGGGCAGTCCGACCAGATGCGGCTGCTGCAGCCCGGCGAGCAGCGCGGCGCGCTGGACCGCTACGCCGGCGACTCCCACGACAAGGCGTTGACGTCCTACCGCGAGACCTTCGAGCGCTGGGTCACCGTCGCCGCCGACCTGGCCGAGCGCCGCTCCCACGCGCGCGAGCGCGCCCGCGAGGCGGACGTGCTGCGCCTCGGCCTGGCCGAGATCGACCAGGTGGCGCCGCAACCCGGCGAGGACGCGGTGCTGGCCGACGAGGCGCGGCGGCTGGAACACGCCGAGGCGCTGCGGATCGCCGCCGCCGAGGCGCACGCCGCCCTGACCGGAACCGGGGACGACACCGGCGACGGCGCCGACGCCAGCGGACTGGTCGGCGGCGCGTACCGGTCGCTGTCGGGGCAGGCCGACACCGACCCGGCGCTGGGGGAGCTGGCGGCGCGGCTGGAGGCGGCGGTGGCCGCCATCGACGACGTGTCCGGCGAACTGTCGTCCTATATGGAAAGCCTCGACGCGGATCCGGGGCGGCTCGCCGAGATCTTCGAACGCCGCGCGGCGCTGAAGGCGTTGACGCGCAAGTACGCCGAGGACATCGACGGCGTGCTGGCCTGGGCCGAGGAGGCCCGGGCGAAGCTGGCGGCCCTGGACGTCTCCGACGAGGCGCTGGAGGCCATGGAGGCCGAGCGCGACCGGCTGGCCGCCGAGACCGCCGAGCTGGCCGCCGCGGTCACCAAGTCGCGCAGGTCCGCGGCGGGCCGCTTCGGCGATGCCGTCACCGTGGAGCTGTCCGGCCTGGCGATGCCGCACGCCCGGGTGGACGCGGTGGTGGAGGCCCGCACGCCCGCCAAGGGCCTGCAGACCCTGACGATCGACGGCGTCGAGTGCGGCGCCGGACCCGACGGCGTGGACAATGTGGAGCTTCGCCTCCGGGCCCACCCCGGAGCGCCCGCTTCGCCCCTGCAGCGCGGCGCCTCCGGCGGCGAGCTGTCGCGGGTGATGCTGGCCATCGAGGCGGTGTTCGCCGGCGCGGGCGGGCCCCCGGTCCTGGTGTTCGACGAGGTCGACGCGGGCGTCGGCGGCGAGGCGGCCGTCGAGATCGGACGCCGGCTGGCGGCGCTGGCCCGCAGCCACCAGGTGCTGGTGGTGACCCACCTGGCGCAGGTGGCCGCGTTCGCCGACTCCCACCTGGTGGTCAGTAAGGACACCGGCGGCGCCATCACCGTGTCGGGGGTGCGCGTCGTGGAGGACGCCGACCGGGCACGGGAACTGGCGAGGATGCTGGCGGGAATGCCGGACAGCCACCTGGGCATCGCGCACGCCGAGGAACTGCTCGCGGTCGCCGCGCGCGGCAAACGGTCGCGGTCATAGTCGGCGGCATCGCGCCCGAGGGGCTCGAGGTGCACGGCTGATAATTTGTGGCGCGCCGTGACCGAGTTTCTTGTGGACAGGATGCCAAGATGTTGAGGATGCGTCTACCTACATTGCGCCGTTCGCAACGGCGGGGGGAACGGGAGGCCACGTCGGACGTGGTGTCCGGTACCGCGCGCGTGGATCGGCGCACCAAGCGGCTCGCCTCGCGCGTCGAACCCGGCGACATCGCGGTGATCCACCATGTCGACATTGACCGGGTCGCCGCGGATTCCCTGGTGGCGGCGCGCGTGGGCGCGGTGATCAACGCCAAACCGTCCATTTCGGGCCGTTACCCGAATCTCGGCCCGCAGGTGCTGGTGGACGCGGGCATCCCCGTGATCGACGACGTCGGCGAGGACATCTTCGACGCCGTGCGCGACGGCGCCAAGCTGCGCGTCGACGGGGGCGTGGTGTACAACGGCGTCGCCGAGGTGGCGCGCGGCCGGCGCCTGGACGCCGAGGCCGTCGAGATCGCCATGGCCGACGCCCGCGAGGGGCTCGAGGTGCAGCTGGAGGCGTTCGCCGCCAACACCATGGAGTACCTCCAGCGCGAACGCGACCTGCTGTTCGACGGCGTCGGGATTCCCGATGTCGACACCGACTTCGCCGACCGGCACTGCCTCATCGTGGTGCGCGGCTACGACTACAAGGCCGACCTGGAGGTGCTGCGCCCGTACATTCGGGAGTTCCGTCCGGTACTGGTGGGTGTGGACGGTGGCGCCGATGCCCTGGTGGAGGCCGGATACACCCCGGACCTGATCGTCGGCGACATGGATTCGGCGTCGGACGCGGTGCTGACCAGCGGCGCCGAGGTGGTGGTGCACGCCTACACCGACGGCCGCGCGCCCGGGCTGGCCCGGGTGGAGCGGCTCGGCGTGGCCGCCAAGGTGTTCCCGGCCGCGGCCACCAGCGAGGACATCGCGATGCTGATGGCCGACGAGAAAGGCGCCAGCATGATCGTGGCCGTCGGCACCCACGCCACTCTCGTGGAGTTCCTCGACAAGGGACGCGCGGGGATGGCCTCGACGTTCCTGACCCGGCTGCGGGTCGGCGGCAAGCTCGTCGACGCCAAGGGCGTCAGCCGCCTGTACCGCAACAGCGCCCCGATGTCGGGCACGGTGCTGTTGGCGCTGTCGGCGATCACCGCCATGGCGGTGGCCGTCGGCGTCACCACGGTGGGAATGTCGTTTCTGCAGGTGCTCGCCGATTGGTGGGACGGCCTGATCGACCACGTGCAAAGGCTTTTCTCGTGATCAACGTGCGATACCACCTGGCGGCGCTGTCCGCGGTGTTCCTGGCGATCGCGGTCGGGGTGGTGCTGGGCACCGTGGTGACCGGCGGTTCGGCGTCCGGCCTGTCGGACGGGTTGACGTCGATGCGGCACGACAACGCGGCGCTGCGCGACAAGGTGGATCACCTGGAGTCGAAGGATTCCAAGCACCGCGAGTTCACCGCGCAGGTGGCCGGCGCCGCGCTGCGCGACACCCTGCGCGGTCAGCGGGTGGCGGTGCTGGCCGTGGACGGGGCGAAACCGTCGCAGGTGCGCGGGGTGGCGCGGATGCTGGACCGCTCCCAGGCGACCAAGGACGGGCAGCTCACCCTGGCCAAGGAGTTCACCTCCCCGAACTCCAGCAACGAGCTGCTGGACCTGGCGGCGAAGCTGATCCCGAAGGGATTCGAGCCGCCGAACGACAACGACGGCGTGGAGACGGTGTCGGCGCTGCTGGCGGCGTCCATCATGGCCAAAAGCGGCGTGTCGGCGACCGACCGCGACAAGCTGACCTCGGCGCTGGACGAGCTCGACATGGCGAACGTGGACAAGCCGTTCTCGCGCGACAAGGTGACGGCGGTGGTGATCGTGACCGGTGCGGGACAATCGAAGGGCCACAACGCCACGGTGCTGACGTGCGCCGAGCAGTTCGCCCGGACCGCGCCGGTGGTGCTGGCCTCGCCGGGGCCCGTGAGCGCCGCGCCCGTGGCCGAGGTGGTGCGCGACAAGCACCGCGCCGCGAAGATATCCACTATCGACAATATTATGGACCCCGAGGGCCAGCTGGCCACCGTGCTGGCGCTGGACGCGCGGGTGCACGGCCACGTCGGCCACTACGGCACCGGCCCCGGCACCACAGCGGCGGTGCCCGAAACCCCTTGACCCCCACCAGTTCGGAGCACATATGGGAACCCTGTTCGATTACGCGCGCCGTGGCCTGGCCACCGGAACCGGCGCCTTCGGCGCACGCGCGGTCTCGGCGGCCATCGACCGCTCCCGCCTGGCCCCCAGGCTGAGCCGCTCCAACTATCGGGGCGGCACGGTGAGCCTGAAGGCGGGCCCGGCCGCCGCGGTGGCGGGCTCGGTGGCCGCGGCCGTCGGCACGCGGACCCCCGCCCACGCCGCCGCTGCGCTGACGGCGGGCCTCGGCTCGGGCGCGGTCGGCCTCTACGACGACCTGGTCGACGCCACCGCCCCCGTGACGGAGCCCAAGGGCCTGCGGGGCCACCTGGGCGCCCTGATGTCGGGCAGGGTCACCGGCGGCGCCGTCAAGGCCGTGGGCATCGGCCTGTCGGGCCTGGCCGCGGCGATCCTGATCGACTCCGCCCGCCCCGCCAAACGCCCGCGCTCCAAGGCGTCTCGGGCGGTCAACATCGCGCTGGGCGCGGGCGTCATCGCGGGCACGGCCAACCTCGTCAACCTGTTCGATCTGCGCGCGGGCCGCGCCCTCAAGGTGGTCAGCGCCGTCAGCGGGCCCCTGAGCGCACGCTCCGACTCCGCGGGCGGCATCGCCGCGGGCACTCTTGGCGCCGCGGGCGCCCTGCTGCCGGAGGACCTCGCCGAGGAGACCATGCTCGGCGACTGCGGAGCCAACGCCCTGGGCGCCCTCGTCGGGCTCTCCCTGGCGGCCCGCAGCGCCCCGGTCACCCGCGCGGCGATCCTCGCCGTGGTCGCGGCCCTCACCGTGGCCAGCGAGAAGATCAGCTTCACCCAGGTGATCGCCGAGACCCCCGTCCTGCGCACCATCGACGAATACGGCGCGAGGCCCCGGCAATGACCGCCCCGACCCACTGTCTTCGCGGGCCGTGAGCGCGATGCGCGGCCCCGTCGCCGGGGAGCGGCGGGGCGGGATCGGCGCCGGGGCGGTGGTGATCGGCGGGATCACCGCGGTGTCGCGCGCGGTGGGCTTCGCGCGGGTGCTGGTGTTGACGTGGGCGGTGGGCATCGGCGGGGTGCTGGACGTGTACAACACCGCCGGCCGGGTGCCGAACATCCTCTACGAGATCGTGGCGGGCGGCGCGCTGTCGAGTGTGGTGGTTCCGTTGGTGGCGGGGCCGCTGGCGCGGCGGCGGCCGGTCCTGGCCGAGCGGGCCGCTTCGGGCCTGTTGACCTGGGCGCTGCTGATCCTGGTTCCGGCGGCGGCGCTGGTGGCGGCGTTCGCCCACCCGATCATGTCGCTTCTGGACGGTTCGGGGGACGCCGAGCGGGTCGCGTTGGGGGCGGCGATGATCCGGGTGTTCGCGCCGCAGCTGCCGCTGTACGGCGTCGGCGTGGTCTTGACGGGGGTGCTGCACGCGCATCGCGCGTTCGCGTGGCCCGCGTTGGCGCCGTTGCTGTCCAGCCTCGCCGTGATCGGGGCGTACGCCTGGTACGGCGCGGTGTGGCGCGGCTCGACGGTCGGCGGCCTGGACGCCGCGGGGTGGCTGGTGCTGTCGATCGGGACCACGGCGGCGACCGTGGCCATGACGGGGTGCCTGCTGATTCCCTTGCGCCGCATCCGTTTTCGGTGGCGTCCGTCGGTGCGCTTCGGGTCACAGCTGTCGCGGCGGGTGCGGGCGGCGGCCGTGGCGGGGGGCATCGGCGTGGCGGCGTGGCAGGTGTCGCTGCTGCTCAACCTGGGCCTCACCAACGCGGGCCCGACCGGGACGGTCGCGGTGTACACCATCGCGTTGACG
>NZ_DASQPW010000069.1:0-10370 GCF_035643755.1 Stackebrandtia sp.
GCGTTCGTGGCCTTCACGGTTTCCCTGTTCTTCACCCCCCTGGCCGCCAAGTTCTTCCGGCGACTCAAGGCCGGCCAACCCATCCGCACCGACGGTCCCCAGACCCACCTGGGCAAGAAGGGCACCCCCACCATGGGCGGCGTGGTGTTCATCGGCGCCACGGTGCTGGCCTACCTGTCCGGCCACGCGGTCCTGGCCGCCCTGCCCGAGGGCTACAACCGGCCCCAGGGCTTCACCGCCACCGGAATCGTCCTGTTGGGACTGTTCGTGTGCATGGGCCTGGTCGGCTTCGTCGACGACTTCCTCAAGGTGCGCCGCAAGAACTCCGGCGGCCTCAACAAGCGCGGCAAGCTGGTGGGCCAGATCATCGTGGCCGGGGTCTTCGGCTGGGTCGCCTTGTACTACACCGGTTCCATCAAGCTCACCGTCGCCAGCGACCGGCTGTCCTTCGTGCGCGACATCGACTGGCTGCAGCTGTCGCGGATCGGCGCGGTGGTGATGTTCATCTTCGTCGTCATCGCCACCTCCAACGGCGTCAACCTCACCGACGGACTCGACGGCCTGGCCACCGGGGCGTCCATCATGGCGCTGTCGGCCTACGTGGTGATCGCGTTCTGGCAGTACCGCCACTGGTGCTACGGCGAGCACCCCGCCAACTACTGCTACATGGTGCGAGATCCATTGGAAGTGGCGCTGGTGGCCGGGGCCGCCGCCGGGGCATGTTTCGGCTTCCTGTGGTGGAACACCTCTCCGGCCCAGATCTTCATGGGCGACACCGGAGCGCTGGGGCTCGGCGGCCTGATCGGCGGGCTCGCCCTGGCCACCAAGACGATCATGCTGCTGCCGATCCTCGGCGCCCTGTTCGTCATCGTGACCTTCTCGGTCATCATCCAGATCACCTCGTTCAAGCTCACCCGCCGACGAGTCTTCCGCATGGCCCCGCTGCAGCACCACTTCGAGCTGGCCGGCTGGAGCGAGGTCAACATCGTGGTGCGCTTTTGGATCATCGCCGGCATCGGCGTGGCCATCGGCCTGGGCCTGTTCTACGCCGACTTCCTGAAAGTGGTGGGTTGATCGCCGGTGAGCAGGTACGTCGTCGCTGGAGTGGGACTGTCGGGAGCGGCCAGCGCCAAAGCCCTGGCCGCCAAGGGATTCGATGTCGTCGTCTACAACCGTGACGACAACGCCGACGTCGACGCGCTGCGCCCCGTCGCCGACGCCGTCTACACCGGCGAGGCCATCGACGCGTCCATGCTGGACGGCGTCGACGCGGTCGTGGTGTCGCCGGGCATCCCGCCGCACCATGCTCTTCCGCGGGCCGCGGCCTCCCGCGGCATCGAGGTCTTCAGCGAACCCGAGCTGGCCTGGCGGCTGCGCGGCGCCGACGCCGCGCCGTGGCTCGCGGTGACCGGGACCAACGGCAAGACCACCACCGTCACCATGCTGGCGTCCATATTGTCCGCCGCCGGGCTGCGCTCTCGGGCCCTGGGCAACATCGGACAACCCCTGGTGGAGGCCGTCGACGGCGACTACGACGTGCTGGCCGTGGAGCTGTCCAGCCAGCAGCTGCACTGGTCGTCGCGGCTCACCCCGCGCGCCGGCGCGCTGCTCAACCTGGCCGACGACCACCTGAGCTGGCACGGCGACTTCGACGCCTACTCCCAGGCCAAGACCGCGATCTGGCGCGGCGACACCAATGTGGGCAACCTGGACGACGCCCTGGTGACCACGCTGCTGGAGTCCGCGCCCGGCACCCACATCGGGTTCACCCTGGGCATCCCGGCCGTCGGGCAGTTCGGCATCGCCGACGGCAGCCTCCTCGACCACTCGGGCGACACGCCGGTCGAGCTGTGTCCCGTCGACGAGGTCAACCCGCCCGGGCTCCACAATGTCGCCAACGCGCTGGCGGCGTCCGCCCTGGCCCGCTCCTTCGGCGTTCCCGCTTCGGCGGTGCGCCAAGGACTGCGCGACTACCAGCCCGAACCCCACCGCAACGTCCACATCGCCACCGTCGCCGGAGTCCGCTACGTCGACGACAGCAAGGGCACCAATCCACACGCGACGGCCGCCGCGATCGCCGGATACGACCGGATAGTCTGGATCGCCGGCGGGCAGTTGAAAGGGGTGGACGTGAATCAACTGGTGGAAGCGGCGGCGCCGCGGCTGCGGGGGGTCGTCGCGCTGGGGGCCGATCGCGCGCGGATCATCGAGGCGGCGCACAGCCACGCCCCCGGCGTACCGGTGGTCGACATCGCCGGCACCGACCCCGAGGTCATGTCCGAAGTGGTGAGCGCCGCCGCGCGGATGGCCGAACCCGGCGACGTCGTGCTGTTGTCGCCCGCCGGGGCCTCCTACGACATGTTCACGGGCTACCCCGACCGCGGCCGCCGCTTCGCCGCCGCGGTGGCCACACTGGACTCCACGGTCTCGCCCCGCGCGGCGCGGTGACGCCATGACGACCTCGGCGGCCAAGACCCCCGGATGGATGGGTTTTCGCGGACTCGGCGCGCTGCGCGGGCTGTTGAGCCGCCCGCTGGCGTCCTACTACCTGCTGCTGGCCTCCACCGGGCTGCTCCTGGTGATCGGCCTGGTCATGGTGTTCTCCGCGACCATGGTGCGGGCCTACGAGATCCACGGCAACGCCTTCGCCTCGATCTCGAAGCAGACGATCTGGGCGCTGGTCGGGCTGTTCGCCTTCTGGGTGGCGCAGCGGCTTCCGGTGCGCACCTACCAAAAGCTCGGCCGCCCCATGCTCGTGGTGGGCTGCCTGCTGATGGCCGTGCTGATGATCTTCCCCTCCTCCGGCAGCGGCGCGCTGCGCACCGAGGGCCTGTGGATCGACCTGGGCCCGGTGCAGTTCCAGCCCTCGGAGCTGATGAAGTTCGCGTTCCTGCTGTGGGCCGCCGGGGTCCTGGTGAAGGCCGGACCCAAGATCGGCCTGTGGCGGGAGCTGGCGGTTCCGCTGTTCCCGGTGGCCGCGGTGGTGTTCCTCCTGGTGGGCTACAGCGACTTGGGAAGCATGCTGTGCCTGGTGGCCATCTTCTTCGGTCTGATGTGGACGGCCGGGGTGCGGCTGCGGATCTTCGCCGGAATGCTCGCCATGGCCCTGGCGGGCGTCGCCGTGCTGGCCGGGGTGGCCAGCTACCGTATGGAGCGCATCGTGTCCTTCGGCAGCCCGCAGGACTACGCCAACGGCTGGGGCTACCAGGTGATCCAGGGCTACTACGCCATCGCCGACGGGGGCTGGTTCGGCGTCGGGCTGGGGGAGAGCCGCCAGAAGTGGGACTGGCTTCCCAACGGCCACAATGACTTCATCTTCGCGCTCATCGCCGAGGAGCTCGGCGTGGTGGGCTGCGCGGTGGTGCTGGTGCTCTTCATGGTCCTGGCCTACTCCGGCTTCCGCATCGCCTACCGGGTGCAGGACCCGTTCCGCCGCCTGGCGGCCGCCGGGCTCACGGTGTGGATCTCGGTGCAGGCCATCATCAACATCGGCGGGGTCATCGGCCTGCTGCCCATCACCGGCCTACCGCTACCGTTGATCTCCGATGGCGGCACCGCCCTGGTGGTCGTGTTGGCGGCCATCGGGATGCTGGCGTCGTTCGCGCGCGCCGAGCCCGACGCCGCCCGCGCCCTGCGGGCCCGAAACCCCCGGCGGGTGGTGCGCGTCCTGTGGGCGCCGCTTCCGCCGCGTCCGTCCAGCAACCGAAAGAGAGGCACGAGTTGAGTCGACTGGGATCGGTGGTCCTTGCCGGTGGTGGCACCGGCGGCCACGTCTATCCGCTGCTGGCCTTCGCCGACTGCCTGCGCCGCCACGATCCGGACGTGACCATCACGTGTCTGGGAACCACGAAGGGACTGGAGAACGACCTGGTGCCCGCCGCCGGCTACGACCTGCGGATCGTCCCGGCCCACCAGCTTCCCCGCAAGCCCAACATCGACCTGTTGAAGACGCTGCCGCGCATGGCGCGCGCCACCAAGGTCACCCGCGGCGTCATGGACGAGGTGGAAGCGGACGCCGTGGTCGGCTTCGGCGGCTACGTCTCGGTGCCCGCCTACCTGGCGGCCTGGCGCCGCAAGACCCCGATGGTGATCTTCGAGTTCAACGACCCCGTCGGGGTGGCCAACCGGCTCGGCATGCGCTTCGACCACACGCTGGCGGTGGGCTTTCCCCATCTGCCGCAACAGGTCCCGGCGCTGAAGGACGGCACCGTCACCGGCGTGCCGCTGCGCACCGCCATCTCGCATCTGGACCGCGACGCGCGCCGCGCCGAGGCCCGTGCCCACTTCGGACTCGACCCCGACCGGCCCACCCTGTTCGTGTTCGGCGCCTCGCAGGGCGCCAACTCCATCAACCAGGCCGTGGCCGGCGCCGCCAAGGCGCTCACCAACGCCGGAACCCAGGTGCTGCACGTGATCGGCGCCCGCCGCGACGAGCCGGTCGAGATCCCCGGTGACCTGGCCGCGCCGTACGTCACCATGCCGTTCCTGCGCGAGATGGAGCTCGGCTACGCCGCCGCCGACCTGGTGCTGTGCCGCGGCGGCGCCATGACCTGCGCCGAGGTGGCCGCGGTCGGCCTCCCCGCCGTCTACGTGCCCCTGCCGTGGGGCAACCGCGAGCAGTACAAGAACGCCGGGCCGGTCGTGGCCGCCGGCGGCGGGCTGTTCTGCGACGACGCCGACATCTCCCCACAGTGGATCGAGCGCGAGCTGATACCGGTGTTGCAGGACAAGCCGAGGCTGGCCGACATGGGTGCCTGCGCGGCCGCCTTCGGGCGGCGCGACGGCGACGAGGCGCTGCGCCGGCTCACCCTGGAAGCGGTGGGGGCGAGCGAATGAGTCATCCGATGGCGTCCCCCATCGACGACGGCGTCACCGCCGAGGACCTCGGCCACGTGCTGTTCATCGGGGTCGGCGGCGTCGGCCTGTCCGGGCTGGCCCGGTTGTACGCCACCCGGGGCCTGCCCGTCACCGGCAGCGAGCTGCACGACTGGCCGTCCCTGAAGGACCTGGCCGCGCTGGGCGTCACGATCCACCGCGAACACGCCGTGTCCAATCTGGACGGCATCGACACCGTGGTGCGCTCCACCGTCCACCCCGACGACCACCTCGAGTTGGTCGAGGCCCGCGGGCGGGGTCTGCGGATCATGCACCGCTCCGAGGCGCTGGCCGCCGCCATGACCGGCAAGAAGTCCATTGTGGTGACCGGCACCCACGGCAAGTCCACCACGACCGCGATGATCATCGACATGCTGAACCACTGCGGCCTGGACCCGTCCTTCGTCAACGGCGCCGAATCGGTGGCCGACGGGCGCAGCGGCGCGCACGGAAGCGGCGAGTACTTCATCGCCGAGGCCGACGAGAGCGACCGCTCCTTCCTGCGGTACCGTCCCCACATCGCCGTACTCACCAATGTGGACGTCGACCATCTCAACACCTACGGCACCATGGAGGCCCTGGAGGACGGCTTCGCCGACTTCCTGCGCGGCACCGACGCCGACGGCGCCATCATCGCCTGCGCCGACGACGCCCGCGCCGCCGCGCTGGCCCGGCGGATGCGCGACGAGGGCCGCGAGGTCCTCACCTACGGCACCGCCGCCGACGCCGACCTGGTGCTGCGCGACTTCGCCACCGACACCCGCGGCGTCGGCTACTCGGCGACCTACCGGGGCCGCGACCTCGGCGAGTTCCGCGTCGGCGTCCCCGGCACCCACCTGGGGCTCAACAGCGCCGCGGCCCTGCTCACCGGGCTGCGCATGGGCATCGACGCCGAGGAGCTGCGCAAGGGGCTGGCCGCCTTCGCGGGCTTGCGCCGCCGCTTCGAGCTCACCGGAACCGAGGCCGGCGTGCGGGTCTACGACGAATACGCCTACCACCCGACGGCGATCAAGGCCGCGATGTCCACATTGAAGGAACTCGCCGCGCCCGGCCGCCTCCTCGTGGTCTTCCAGCCGTACCGGGTCTACCGCACCCGCGACCTGCGCGCCGAGATCGCCGAGGGCCTGGCCATCGGCGACGAGGCCGTCGTCATGGAGGTCTTCGGCCCCGGCGAGGAACTGCCGCCCGGCGACGGCGGCGTCGCGCTGTGCGAGGCGATCGGGCTGGACGCCGACCACAAGCACTTCATTCCCGAATGGAGCGACGTGCCCGCGGCGGTGAAGCGGCTGGCCGGCCCCGGCGACGTGGTCGTCACGATGGGCGCGCCGCCCATCTCGCTGATGCACGTCGACATCCTCAACGCCCTGAGGCAGTAAGGCGAGCGCCATGGCTCAAGCTACCGACAAACGGCCCTCCCGCGCGCGGCGCTGGTGGACGATCGGTCTGTCGGCCGTGGTGCTGGCGGCCGGCGGGCTCGGCCTGGTGTACGGCGGCGTCTTCGACGTGGAATCGGTGCAGGTCAAGGGGACCACCTTCACCAAGAACGCCGACATCATCGACGCCGCGCGCATCCCCAAGGGCACCGCGCTGGCGTCGGTCGACGTGGACGGCGCCGCCGCCCGCGTCGCCCAGGTCCCGGAGGTCCGCGACGTCGCGGTGGACCGGTCCTGGCCGCACACGGTCGTCATCACGATCACCGAACGTAGCGGGCGACTCGCCGTACCAACAGATAAGAAATTCACCCTGGTGGATGAAAAGGGCGTGGCGTTTCGCACTGTCGCCAAGCGACCGGCCCACACCGTGTTGGCCACACTGGAGCATCCCGGGCCCGACGATCAGGCCACCACCTCGGTGCTGACCGTCCTTTCGGCACTGACACCCGAATTGAAGAACCGGCTGGTGAAGATCACCGCGAAGACGCCCGGCTCCATCACGCTGCGGTTGAAGGGCGGCAGATCCGTCTTCTGGGGGGACGACTCCCGATGCGCCCGAAAGGCCGAAGTCGCGACCGTCCTCGTGAAACGATCCGAGAAACATTTCGATGTCAGCGCGCCGGATGTTCCAACAGTGAGCTAAGTTGAATCGGTGTACCCGCGTCAATTGGTGGGATTATGGACAACATCGGCGACACGCCGGGAGCCTTCCGCGGTGACGCGGACCGCACGCCATACTGAAGCGGCACCCTCCACAGCGCACAAATGACGGCACTGGGCAAGCGGCGAGGAAAGGACAGGGGAGCACATGACACCACCGCACAACTACCTGGCAGTCATCAAGGTCGTTGGTGTCGGCGGCGGCGGTGTCAACGCCGTCAACCGCATGATCGAAGCGGGACTCAAGGGTGTGGAGTTCATCGCGATCAACACCGACGCACAGGCGCTTTTGATGAGCGACGCCGATGTCAAACTGGACGTCGGCCGCGACCTGACCCGCGGTCTGGGGGCCGGCGCGAATCCCGAGGTGGGCGCCAAGGCGGCCGAGGACCACCGCGACGAGATCGAAGAGGTGCTCAAGGGCGCCGACATGGTGTTCGTGACCTGCGGGGAGGGCGGCGGAACGGGAACCGGTGGCGCCCCCGTGGTCGCTAACATCGCCCGCAAGCTGGGTGCGCTGACCATCGGCGTGGTGACCCGCCCGTTCACCTTCGAGGGCAAACGCCGCCAAACCCAAGCGGTGCAAGGCATCGAGGACCTGCGCAACGAGTGCGACACCTTGATCGTCATCCCCAACGACCGTCTCCTGCAGACCGGTGACCGGGGTATCACCATGATGGACGCCTTCCGGCTCGCCGACCAGGTGCTGCTGTCGGGTGTCCAGGGCATCACGGACCTGATCACCACGCCGGGCATGATCAACCTGGACTTCGCCGACGTCAAGAGCGTGATGAGCGGCGCCGGCTCGGCCCTGATGGGCATCGGCAGCGCCCGCGGCGACGACCGGGCGGTCGAGGCCGCCAAGGCGGCGATCGCCTCCCCACTGCTGGAACAGAGCATGGAGGGCGCCCGGGGCGTGCTGCTGTCCATCGCCGGCGGCAGCGACCTGGGGCTGTTCGAGATCAACGACGCGGCCGAGCTGGTCAGCGACTGCGCCCACTCCGACGCCAACATCATCTTCGGCGCCGTCATCGACGACGCCCTGGGTGACGAGGCACGGGTGACGGTGATCGCGGCGGGCTTCGACACCGAGGAGTCGGCGTTCTCGATCCCCGAACCCATCCACATCGCCAAGCCGGCCGACCCGGTGGACGAGAAGCCCACGCCCGACACCACATCCACCGGCTCGACCCACGGGCTGTCCGGCGGCGGTTCGTCCTCCTCGTCCAGCCGCAAGGTGCTGTTCGACGACGTCGACGTTCCCGACTTCCTGAAGAACGGTTCGTGAGCCGGGCCGACAGCACCCGTGACGCCGCGTCCCAGCGGCGGCGGCAACTGGCGGTCAACCTGGAAGCGGCCCGCGCCGAGATGGCCGCGGCCTGCGCCGACGCCGGCCGCGACGCGTCCGAAGTGGACCTGGTGGCCGTGACCAAGCACTTCCCGGCCTCCGACGTGTGCCACCTCGCCGCGCTCGGCCTCACCGACATCGGCGAGAACCGCGACCAGGAGGCCGCGGCCAAGGCCGCCGTGGTGGCCGAGGCCGGCGTCGACGTCCGGTGGCACTTCGTGGGTCGCCTGCAGCGCAACAAATGCCGCTCGGTGGCCGGTTACGCGCACCTGGTCCACTCGGTGGACCGTCCGCCGCTGGTCGCGGCGCTGGACGCCGCGGCGCGCGAGCGGCGCGACATCCCGCTGGGGGTCCTCATGCAGCTGAGCCTGGACACCGCGCCGGGCCGCGGCGGGGTGGACGCCGACGGCGACGAGGAGCTGGCCACCGCGATCCTCGAAGCCCGCGGTCTGCGGCTGCGGGGCGTCATGGCGGTGGCGCCGCTGGGCGCCGATCCGCGTCCGGCCTTCGAAGATCTGGCGCGCCGCGCCGAGCGAGTTCGCAAGCTCGCTCCAGAAGCGACAGTGGTGTCCGCGGGCATGAGCGGCGACTTCGCCGCGGCCATAGCCTGCGGTGCCACTGTCATTCGATTGGGTACCAAATTGCTCGGGCAACGGGACAATCTCGGGTACCCTGTCGGCTAAGAATATGAAACACATCGCTGTAATTCGGCGACACCGTTCACCGGGAGGGAGCAGAAGTCGATGGGCGCTATGCGTAAGGCGGGCGTCTGGCTCGGCTTGATCGAAGATGACGAGGATCGTCAGTTCGACGAATTTGACGACTCCGATGAGTTTGACGATCGTGCCGACCGCGCCAGCAGTGGTCAGTCACGGGTACGCCGGCTGGACCGCACCGACCGGAGCCCCGAACGCTCCAAGGTGCGCCATCTGTCGCGTCCGTCCTCATCGGTCACGTCGTTGACGCGCGACAACCTCGCTCTCGCCCCGGAGCCGATGTCTCGGGAACGCCCGGTGCTGGTCACCGACAACCCGGACTACCGGATCACCACGGTGCACCCCACGACATACAACGAGGCCCGAACCGTGGGCGAGGCATATCGCGACGGCACGCCGGTGATCATGAACCTGACGGAACTCGACGAGGCCGATGCCAAGCGCCTGGTCGATTTCGCCGCGGGACTGGTCTTCGGCACGCGTGGTAGCTTCGACCGCGTCACCAACCGGGTGTTCCTGCTCTCTCCGGCGAACATCCAGGTGACGGCCGAAGACAAGGCGAGAATCGCCGATGGCGGGTTCTTCAATCAGAGTTAAGCGAGTCACTTCTGGTGAATACACTGTGGCAGGTTTTGTACCTAGCGTTGTACATCTTTTACCTGTTGCTACTGGCCCGTCTGGTTTTCAGCGCCGTGATGCGTTTCGCGCGGCGCTGGGATCCTCATCGCACCACCGCTATCGCGCTGGAACTCGTCTTTTCGGCCAGCGATCCCCCCCTGAAAGGGTTGCGTCGGATCATCCCGCCGCTGCGCCTTGGTACGGTGAGCATTGACCTCGCGTTCATCGCGCTATTGATAGCTGTCATGGTGGTAAGGATTTATGTCGTGGCTCCGCAAATGGTCGGGTAGCACCTGATGTTTGACGGATTCACATACGCTGAGGCAAAACACAGCGGCCCCACCGGGCCGCGAAGAGACTTGTAGGAGTTTTCGATGCCGCTGACCCCGGCCGATGTGCATAGCATCTCGTTCAAGAAAGCCCCGATTGGCAACCGCGGCTACGACGAGGACGAAGTAGACAATTTTCTCGACGAGGTGGAGCGGGAGCTCGACCGGCTCATCGAGATCAACAACAAGCTGAGGGCTCAAAACGATCAGCTGGCGTCCGGAGCTTCACCGCAGGCCCTTGACAACGCCGAGCTGGTCGCCGAGTTCGAGCGTCTGCAGCACGAGAAGGCCAAGGCCGAGCAGGCCGCCGCCGACGTCGCCGACGAGCTCGCCGAGCTGCGCCGCCAGCCGCCGGCCGCCGCCGGTCCCGCCGCGGCCGGACCCGAGGGCG
>NZ_DASQPW010000070.1:0-12143 GCF_035643755.1 Stackebrandtia sp.
CGCGTCTCGGCGTCCACTGTCTCCAGGACGTCGTTGATGAACTCCACGAGATCCTCGCCCTCGAGGTTCTCCTCGCTCATGATCGCGTTGGTGACCAGGAACATCATGCCCACGATCTCACCGTTCGACAACGAGTGCAGCTCGGCGAGTTCGCCGCGGGCACCGCGGATCACGGCCTCGGCGATCTTGGGATCGATGTCGTCGTCATCGAAGCGCTTGGGCAGGTCCGTGGCGAACGCGGCGATGTCGTCCACTGTGGCGGTGGGATGGAACTTGCGCTGCACCGCCAGGGTGAGGGCGGCCGAGATCAGAGCGTAGGTGCGCTCGATGCCGACGCGTTCGATGATGTCGGTCGGCGCCTCGGCACCCGAGGTGATGGATCGGTGGATCAGCTGGATGTCGTCGTCTTGGCTCATGGGCCCCTCCATATCGAACCTGTGCGACCTTATCAAGGTTCGGCCCGATCGGTTTCGAAGAAGCGTGCGGGCGGTGGAGCTTTTATCGGTTGGTTCGACGGGACGGGTGCTCACGGCGCTGGATGCGAACGCGCACCCGACAACACCGCCTGTTCGGGCGGCTCCGACGAGGCGCTCCCATCGCGAGCGGTGTGCCAGAGTCTTCCCATGGATCGAACAATCACACAGCGTGAACTGCGGGACTCCTCGACCGAGATTGTGGATGCTCTCGAGGCTGGGGAGACGATAATCATCACTCGACACGGCATTCCAGTCGGCGAACTCCGACCACTCGGGCGTCGACGGTTGGTACCCATTAACGAGGTCCTTGTCCACTTTGCCAACTGTCCCCCGATGGACTACCAAAGTCTGCGCGACGACCTGGATTCCGTATTCGGCGATCAGCGGATTTGACACGGTCCATCCTGTCGGGCCCTAGCAGCTACCGACAAGCACGGATGTCCGTCATCGATCAGTTTTCAAGAAGCCACCGCCCGCCCGTCGCGCATAGCGTGGACTTATGGAGATCACCGAGGGCAAACGCGGCGTCGACTGCCTGACGCCGTTTCGCGCGATGACCCAGAAGATTCCGACCACGACTTCAGGAGAAATCATGATCAAGACAGTGCTGCACCCCGTGAGCGACCTGGCCAAGGCCAAGGACGTCTACACCGCCCTGCTCGGGGTCGAGCCGCAGGTGGACGAGTCGTATTACGTGGGGTACGAGGCCGACGGCCAGCACATCGGGCTGGTGCCGGGCGGCGGGCCGCAGAAGATGGAGTCCCCCGTGGCGTACTGGGAGGTGGACGACATCGAGGCGAAGGTGGCCGAGCTGGTGGCCGCGGGTGCCACCGTGAAGGAGGCCGCGCACAGCGTCGGCGGGACGCGGGTGGTCGCCACGGTCGTCGACGTCGACGGCAACGTGCTGGGCGTGCTACAGGACTGATCGACCTTCGTCGGGCAGAGCTGGTTAGATTCGAGTTCGCGAAGATCGAGAGGGTGAGCAGATGAGCGAAGGCGCGGTGGCCGACAGCCACGATCTGATTCGGGTGCACGGGGCGCGGGTCAACAATCTCAAGGACGTCAGCATCGAGATCCCGAAGCGGCGGTTGACGGCGTTCACGGGCGTGTCGGGTTCGGGGAAGAGCTCGCTGGTGTTCTCCACGATCGCCGCGGAGTCGCAGCGGTTGATCAACGAGACGTATAGCGCGTTCGTGCAGGGGTTCATGCCGACGCTGGCGCGGCCCGATGTGGACGTCCTGGACGGGTTGACCACCGCGATCATCGTGGACCAGGAGCGGATGGGGTCGAACCCGCGGTCGACCGTGGGCACCGCGACCGACGCGGGCGCCATGTTGCGGATTCTGTTCAGTCGCTTGGGGAAGCCGCATGTGGGTTCGCCGCAGGCGTTTTCGTTCAATGTGGCGTCGATCAGCGGGGCGGGGGCCGTGGCGTTCGAGAAGGGCGGGCGGACCGTCAAGGAGCGGCGCAGCTTCAACATCGTGGGCGGGATGTGTCCGCGGTGCGAGGGGCGCGGCATGGTCAACGACATCGACCTGGGCGAGCTGTATGACGACGCGAAGTCGTTGAACGACGGCGCGGTGACGATTCCCGGGTACGGCGCCGACAGCTGGAATATGCGCATGTATAAGGAATCGGGGCTTGTCGATCCCGACGTGCCGATCCGTAAGTACACGAAGAAGCAGCTGCAGGACTTCCTTTACAAGGAGCCGACGCGGACGAAGATCGCCAACATCAACATGACCTACGAGGGTCTGGTGGTGCGGATTCAAAAGTCGATGCTGTCGAAGGACAGGGAGTCGATGCAGCCGCACATTCGGGCGTTCGTGGATCGGGCGGTCACGTTCAGCGTGTGCGGCGAGTGCGGGGGGACGCGGTTGTCGGACACGGCGCGGTCGTCGAAGATCAAGAAGATCAGCATCGCCGACGCGTGCGCCATGCAGATCAGCGACCTGGCGGCGTGGGTGCGGGGCCTCGAGGAGCCGTCGGTGGCGCCGTTGTTGAAGGCGCTGGGCGAGATTCTCGAGTCGTTTGTGGAAATCGGGTTGGGGTATCTCAGTCTCGATCGGGCATCGGGGACCCTGTCGGGGGGTGAGGCGCAGCGCACCAAGATGGTGCGGCACCTGGGTTCTCCGCTGACGGACGTGACGTACGTGTTCGACGAGCCGTCCATCGGGATGCACCCGCACGACATCCAGCGCATGAACGATCTGTTGCTCCGCCTGCGCGACAAGGGGAACAGCGTGCTGGTGGTGGAGCACAAGCCCGAGGTGATCGCGATCGCCGATCACGTGGTGGATCTGGGGCCCGGAGCGGGTTCGCGCGGGGGCGAGATCTGTTTCGAGGGGACCGTCGGCGAGTTGCGTTCCAGCGGCACCATCACGGGGCGGCACCTGGACGATCGGGCGAGGCTCAAGGACGAGGTGCGGGTCTCGAAGCGGGCCATGGAGGTGCGCGGGGCCGACACCCACAACCTGCGCGATGTGGACGTTGACGTTCCGTTGGGGGTGTTGTGCGTCGTGACGGGCGTGGCGGGGTCGGGAAAGAGCTCCCTGATCGACGGTTCCGTGGCGGGGCGCGACGGGGTGGTGTTGGTCGACCAGACGCCGATTCGGGGCTCGCGGCGCAGCAACCCCGCGACGTACACGGGGCTGCTCGACCCGATTCGCAAGGCGTTCGCCAAGACCAACGGCGTGAAGCCCGCGCTGTTCAGCGCCAACTCCGAGGGCGCCTGTCCCGTGTGTAACGGCGCGGGCGTGGTGTACACCGAGCTGGGCGTCATGGCCACCGTGGAGTCGCCTTGCGAGGAGTGCGAGGGGAAGCGGTTCCAGGCCTCGGTGTTGGAGTACAAACTGGGCGGTCGCGACATCGCCGAGGTGCTGGCGATGTCGGTGGCCGAGGCGAAGGAGTACTTCGGCGAGGGCGAGGCGAAAACCCCTGCGGCGCACAAGATCCTGGAACGCCTCGACGACGTGGGGCTGGGGTACCTCACCATCGGGCAGCCGTTGACGACGCTGTCGGGCGGTGAGCGGCAGCGGCTGAAGCTGGCGACCCACCTGGGCGACAAGGGCGGGACCTTCGTCCTGGACGAGCCGACGACGGGGCTGCACCTGGCGGACGTCGAGCAGCTTTTGGGCCTGTTGGATCGGCTGGTCGACGCGGGCAAGTCCGTCATCGTCATCGAGCATCACCAGGCCGTGATGGCGCACGCCGACTGGATCATCGACCTCGGGCCCGGCGCGGGACACGACGGCGGGCGCGTCGTCTTCGAGGGGACGCCCGCCGAGCTGGTGAAGGCGCGGTCCACCTTGACGGCTGAGCACCTCGCCGAATACGTGGGAGCCTGAACGACGCTGAGCGGCCTCGGGTCCAGTGGCGGGCCCGAGGCTTCGCCGTGTCTCAACCCATCTGCCCGGGGACGTAGTCCCCGGCGGGGTTTCGCACGATGATGTTGCCGCGGTTGAAGGTGTTCATCAGCGCGATGTGCAACACCAGCGCGGCGAGCTGCTCCTCGCTGTAGTGCTTGGCGGCGTTGGCCCACACGTCGTCGGGCACGCCGCCCGCGGCGTCGGCGATCCGCGTGCCCTCCTCGGCCAGTTCGAAGGCGGCGCGCTCGGCGTCGGTGAACACCGTCGCCTCCCGCCAGCCCGCGACCAGGTTGATCCGCGTCGCGTCGGCGCCCGCGTGGGCGAGCTCCTTGGTGTGCATGTCGACGCAGAAGGAGCAGCCGTTGATCTGGCTGACCCGCAGCGCCACCAGCTCGTGGAGCTCGGGCGTGAGGCCCAGCGCCCCGAGGGCCTGGTTGGCGGCGATGATGTGCTTCATCGCCTTGGCCGCGGCGGGTATCCCCATGATGTTCAATCGAGCGTTCACTGTCGCACTCCTTGATCGTTGTGGGCGATGTACCCGTATGACGAGCGGGAGGGCGACGAAGTGACACGTTGGGCCGTGATGTGGGTCTCTCCATTAGTGTTGCGGCAGTGACGTTATAGGCACTGTCTGGATTGGCGGGTTTTCGGAGGTTCCGTGCGTTTTGCGAATCTGGGGCCGCTGGAGGTCCGCGGCATGAACGGCGTGATCCGCATCGACTCGCCGCTCCAGCGGCTCTTTCTGGCGCTGCTGCTGTCGCGGCTGGGCAGCCCCGTGCCGCGCGACACCGTGATCGACGTGCTGTGGGACGGCCAGGCGCCGGGCGACGTCCGCAAGGCGCTGGGCTGGCACGTGCTGTCGCTGCGCAAGGCGCTGGGCGGCAAGGACCGCATCGTCAGAAGCGGCGGCGGGTACGCGCTGAACTCCGACGCCGAGTCGATCGATTCGCACAAGTTCGAGCGGCTGCGTCGCGAGGCGTCGGCGCAGGTGAAGTCGCGGCCCGAGACCGCCAGCCGCCAGCTGCGCGAGGCCCTGGGGCTGTGGCGGGGCGCGGCGTACGCGGACCTGACCGACCCGCCGCAGCTGCGCGACGAGGCGTTTCGGCTGGAGGACCTGCGGCTGTCGGCGATGGAGAGCTTCACGGGCGTCGAGCTGGGGCTGGGACGACACTCCGAGGTGGTGCCCGAGCTGACCGCGCTGGTGGCGCAGCACCCGTACCGGGAACGCTTCCGCGCCAACCTGATGCTGGCGCTGTACCGCAGCGGACGCCAGGCCGAGGCGCTGCGGGTGTTTCGGGACGGGCAGGAACTGTCGGCCGACCAGCTCGGCCTCGACCTCGGGCCCTCCCTGAGCGAACTGCATCAGCGCATCCTCCACAACGATCCCGCCCTCGACGTCGCCGAGCGGTCGCCGCGCGCCACGGCGGTGGTCCCCCAGCAGCTCCCCGCCGACATCGCCACGTTCACGGGGCGGGAGGCGGACGTGGAAACCCTGCTGCGCACCAGGACCGGCGGCTCCCCCGTCGCGATCATCGACGGCATGGCGGGGATCGGCAAGACCACCCTGGCCGTCCACATCGCTCACTGGCTGGCGCCGCAGTACCCCGACGGGCAGCTCTTCCTCGACCTGCACGGGTTCTCCGGCGACGTGGCGCCCGTGACCGCGGCGCAGGCTCTGGAGCGGGCCCTGCGGGCGCTGGGGGTCGGCGAGGCGGACCTGCCCGCGCTGGCGGAGGAGCGCGCCGCGCTGTACCGCAGCATCCTCGCGCGCAAGCGCGTGCTCGTGGTGCTGGACAACGCCGCCGACGCCGAACAGATCCGCGCCCTGCTGCCGGGGGCGGGGGGCGGGTTCGTGCTGGCCACCAGCCGCCGCCGCTTCGCCGAGCTCGACGACGTGCATCTGGTGTCGCTGGCCGCCCTGGACGGCGCGCAGGCGATCGACATGTTCACCCAGGCCGCCCGCATCGAGCCCGACGACGCGCAGTATGTCCTGATCGGACACATCGTGGAGCTGTGCGGGCGGCTGCCGCTGGCGATCCGCGTCGCCGCCCAGCAGCTGCGGCGGCGCTCCCGGTGGAGCCTGGACGACCTGTACCAGCGCCTGTCGCATGACCTGCGGCGCATGGAAACCCTCAGCGTCCGCAACCAGAGCGTCGCCGCCGCGTTCGAGGTGTCCTATCGGGAACTGGAGCCCGAGCTCCAGCGCACCTTCCGCATGCTCGCGCTGTACCCCCGGACCCGTTTCGACGCCCGCGCCGCCGCGGCCCTGGCCGACATTCCACTGTCGAGCGCGCAGGACCAGTTGGACGACATGGTGGACGCCAATCTGTTGGACAGCCCCGGTCCCGGCCGTTACGCCTTCCACGACCTGATGCGGCAGTTCGCCTCGGCGAAGTCGAGGCACGCCGAGACCCACACGGGCCGCGAGGACGCGGGCCTGCGGCTGCTGGACTCGCTGCGGACCACGGCGGCGGTGGAGTCGGAGAAGGCCGTGTCGCATCCGCGGCTTCACGAGCCGCCCACCGACCCGGGGCTGGTGGCCTTCGCCGTCCAGGGAGACACGGGTGGACCATCCCTTGAGGACATGTTGACGTCCGCGATCTCGCGGGGCGTGGACACCCACGTGTGGCAGATCGCCGACGCGACAAGCGAACTGGCCACCGACGGGGACGCCGCGCGGCTGCGCGGCGTCCTCGACCAGGCGGCCCGGGCCGCCGACGCCGCGAGCGAACCGCGCGACGCGGCGGTGGCGTCGAACAACCTCGCCATCGCCCATCTGCTGCTGCGCCAATACCCCGAGGCGATCGAGAACTTCCAACGCTCCCTGGAGATCCGCGACAAGCTCGGCGACGTCAACGGCCAGGCGGGGGTGTGGAACAGCCTCGGCGTCACCCACCACCACAGCGGAAACCTCGACACCGCCGCCGAATGCCTCGACCGGGCCGTCGGCTTCGCCAACGCCGCCAACGCCGACGCCGCCGAGGCCAGGCTCATCACCAACTACATCACCCTCGCCGTCACCATGCAGCGCCTCGACGAGGCCCTGCCCCTGCTCAACCGCGCCCGCAGGATCTTCACCCGCAACGGACAGCAGCGCCAACTGGCCCAATTGGACTTCTGTTACGGCCTGGTCCACGGCGAGCTCGGCGAGCCCGCCACGGCGCTGGCCCACCTGTACCGCGCCCTGCGCTACGCCGAGCGGTTCCCGTCCTCCTTCGGCCTGTCCAACACGCTCACCGCGATCGCGGTCAACCTGCGCGCCCTGGGCCGCCACGACGAGGCCGTCGACCACCATCGGCGCGCGATCGGCAGCGGCGGCGGCGACAACTCGGGAGCCCAGGCCCGCAATCACATCGAGTTCGGGCGCACCCTGTCGGCAGTCGGCGACGCCGTCGCCGCCCTGGCGGAGCTCCAGGAAGGACTGTCGCTGGCGGCGCGCGACGGCCACCGCTACGAGCAGGCCCGCGCCGAGCACTCCCTGGCCGAATGCCATGCGGCACTGGGAGACCGGGTCGCCGCCGAGGCCCACCTGCGCGAGGCCGTCGACGTGTACACCGCGATCGGCGCCCCGATCGCGCGCGAACTGCGGCGCTCCCTTTAGCGCGACGGGCGTCAGACCCCCGCGGGACTGTTGACCACCAACAGGTTGACGGGCCGCCCACCGACGTTCCCGTGCGGATCGGGGGTGGCGTAGCGGCCCGACACCGCGCTGGGTACCTTCCCCAGCCACATGTCGTGCAGGACGACGCGCGCCTGACCGATCCCGTCGATCAGCTTCTGCTGCTCGTTGTCCATCTCCTGGCGCACGGCGTGCAGCGCCGACTTCATGCTCTCGATGATGTCGGGCACCATCGCCCCCTTGATCTCCTTGCCGATCGACGACACGGCGTTTCCCGCGTTGGCCAGCGTGCCCATGATCGACCCCGCCACGCCGAAACCCGTGGCGGCGGTGGCGGTGCCGCCCGCGATCGCCGCCGCCGCGGCTCCCCCCGTGCCGACCGAGGAGACCACCGCGGCGATGGTTCCCGCCACGGTCAGCGCGATCTTGAGGCTGTCGCTTTCCTGGTTGAGCTGCTGGATGGTCTTGTCCGCGACGTCCATGATGGTCGCCCGCGCGGAGTGATAGATCATGCCGTTGAGGGTGATCGCGGCGCCCACGGCGTCGATCGCGTCGTGCTGGTTCGTCACGATGGCGGGGTGGACGTCGATGTAGTCGCGAAAGAACGTGTCGGCGGCCTTTCCCTTGAAGCCGTCGGGAAGCGTGTGTTGCAGGCCGATGAGCCGCGACTGCGGCAGCGCGCCCGGCCCGACGTGCTTGGTGGCCTTGTCGCAGAGCTTTCCGTCGGCGAACATGGTCAGCGGATCGGGGGTCAGGAACGCCGTGAAGGCGCTGTAGATGTCGTTCCACATCGCGTTGAGTTCGCCCATCTCGCCGATGGACGGGGCCGTCTTCGTGACGATTCCGTTGGAGGCGCGGGTGCTCTTCTCGTCCCACCCCTTCTTGTAGGCGACGCGCTGAAGCTCGGCCACCTTGTTCAGGATCGTGGTGTTGTCAACGGTTTTGGCCCGCAGGTCGGGGACCAGATCATTACCCATCAGACTTCCTTGAGATCACACGTGGTTGACGTCGTGTTCGAGCTTGTCCAGCTCGCGATCGAGGTCCTTGGCGTTGCCGGCGTCGGTGACGCCCATGTCCTCGGCGGTCTTGATGACGAGCTTGCCGACCTTGATGAGGTTGTCCGCCGAGCCCGAGATGACGCGCTGCACGTCGTCGCGCAGCTTCGTCCACTCGGCGGTGACCTTGTCGGAGGCGCCGCCCCCGGCGCCCGTGAGGAACCCCGTGGCCTGGGCGTACGCGTCGGCCGCGGCGTAGATGCGGTTGTGGGCGTCCTTCAGTTGCGACGCGTCGATCTTGACTTCGCTCATGCCGATCCCCTATCGCGATCGCTTGGCGTGGAACCGTTCGGTGATCGAACGGCATTGGGCGCGGTGGCGGGCCATCGCGGTGGCGATGGCGCCGTTGATGTCGGTGGACAGCGCCTCGGCGGGGGTGCGGGCGTTCAGGGTGCCCGGCCTGATCCTGATCTCGACCAGCTCGTCGCCGCCGATGCGCGCCTTGGCGTATCCGCGATCCGACACCACGGTGACGTCCACATTGTCGAGTTCTTCCGTCAGCCTTCGCCGCGACTCGGCGTCGCCACCGATCGCCCCCCGTGAGGGATCGGATGCGGCGATGCCCCGGACCCGGCACACCGCCTTGACGTAGCCGTGTTGGGCGCCGCGCACCGCGGCGGTGGCCTGGGCGGCCAGGCTCTTGTCGTCGTGGGCGCGCACCGAGGCGGGGTCGACGGCGACGGTGAAGCCGGCGGCCAGCGTCCACGACGCCGCCACCGATCGGTCGGGCGACGTCGTGTTGACGTTGACGCGGTTGAACTGCTCAAAGACGGTCACGCGAGCACCTCCTGTTCATGGAGGCAAGTCTCGGCGTGACCGTCTAGTCGGGGTCTAGTTTCCGTTCAGCGCCAACGATCGACGCTGGCCAACAGGGCATCGTCCATGGGCGTGGGGTGCTGGTCGAAGGTCTGCTGGAACTGTGAGGAGTCCATGATGAACGGCGCGGTGAACTGGTAGCGGACGTGCTTCAGCTCGCGCACCAGCGGCTGGAACAGCCCGACCGCCGACAGCACCGCCTGCGGCATCGGCACGACCTTCGGGGCCTCGACGCCCGCGACCCTGGCCATGTGCTGCGCGACCTCGCGGGCGCTGAGCGGGTCGTTGGTGGGCACGTGCCAGGGCCGGCCCCAGGCGCGTTCGTCCGCGGCGGCGGTGGCCAGGGCGCGGGCGACGTCGGGAAGGTAGGTCCAGCTGTGGGGCTGGCCCGGGTCGCCGAAGAACTGGATGGTCTTGCCCGCCAACAGTCTCGGGATGAAGCGCTCGCCCAGGTGCGACTGTCCCGAGGCGCTGGGGCCGAAGAAGTCGCTGGCGCGCACCTCGACCACCCGCGCCCGGCCCGCCTCGTGGGCGGCGAGGGCGTCGGTCCACATGCGAACGCGGACCTTGGCCTTCTCCATGGACGGCTCCAGCGGGTCGGTCTCGCGCATCGGCGCCGTCGGCGGGGCGTACATGTAGAGGTTGCCGAGGATGACGTACACCGCGCCGGTGTCCTCGGCGGTGCGCAGCAGGCTGTCGGACAGCGGCGGCCAGTCGGTGAGCCAGCGGTGGTAGGCGGGGTTGGCGCAGTTGTAGAGCGCGTCGGCCCCCTTGGCGATCTCGGTGAGCCGCGCGGCGTCCGAGGCGTCGGCGGCCACATTGGTGACCTCGGACGGGCCGCGGCCCGAGCGGGTGACGACCGTGACGTCGTGCCCCGCCTCGTGCAGTTGGGTGGCCAACTGGCCGCCGACCTGGCCGCCTCCGACGATGACGTGCTTTCCCATGATTCAGACCTGTTTCCATACGAGCCGCAGCACGGCGTTGACGATGAACACTGCCACGAAGACTGCCCCGGCCACCGGGCGGCCGGCCAATGCCAGCGCGCCCGCTCCGCCGCCGAACCAGACTATTTCGAGCCCGACCCGCCACCAGCCGTGCAGCGGGACTGTCGCGTTCTCGCCGCCGCCGGCGCCGAAGATCGCCCAGATCGCGATGAACACGGCCACCGCGGCGAGCGCGGCGACGACGCGGACGGGCAGGGCGGCGTCGAGGCGCATTCCCCAGTAGCCCACGGAAAACAGCACCCCGAGCTCCAGGAGGAACATCAGGAGGAGGTTGGCGTTCTTGGCGGCGGTGAGCATGGGGGGCGTCCTTTCGAGAGCAGTGCTCTGTGTTGAGAGCAATGCTTACACACGGGGCGGGAGTTGTCAAGAGCAGTGCTCTTGTTTTTGAGCAATGCTCTGTTACGCTCGCCTCATGAGCGCCCCCAACACCGCCCGCGCCCGGGCCCGCGCCGCGCTGACCCGCGAGATCACCCGCACCGCCCGCCAACACCTCGCCACCGTCGGGGCCGCGGGGCTGTCCCTGCGGGCCATCACCCGCGAGCTCGGCATGGCGTCGTCGGCGATCCACCGCTACTTCCCCACAAAGGACGACCTGCTCACCGCGCTGATCATCGACGCGTACGACTCGCTGGGCGAGGCCGTGGAGACCGCCGACGCCGCCGCCCACGGCTTCACGCGGCGCTGGATGGCGGTGTGTCACGCGGTGCGCGGCTGGGCACTGGAGCACCGCCACGAGTACGAGTTGCTTTACGGCACACCGGTTCCCGGATACCGCGCCCCACAGGAGACCGTCACCTCGGCGGTCCGCGACACCGTGGTGTTCGGGCGCATCGTGTCCGAGTCGTACGCCACCGGCGCCCTGGAGCCGCCGAAGCTGCTGCCACGAGTGCCCGAGGAGTTCGGCGACGACGCCGCGCGGGTCCGCCAGCTCATCCACGGCGTCCCCGACGACGTGATCGCGGTGGCGATGTCGGCGTGGACGGGGCTGTACGGCTGGGTCAACTTCGAGATGTTCGGGCAGTTCGACAACACGATCGAGGCCCGCGAGGTCGCCTTCGACCATCACGCGAAAACCCTGGCGGCGCTGTTGGGATTGCCAGCGCCGCCAGGGTGAACCACTAACTCAATCGGAGAAGTCAACCGCGGGTGTCGGGGCCGGTGATGACCCCGCGCACCGTGTCCTGCGTGATGCGCCATTCGTAGTCCACGTCGCCGTCGGTGACGTGGCTGGCCGCCTCGGCCTCGGCCTTCGCGCGATCCCTGGCGGCCTTGGCGAAAACGTCCTGGCCGGGGCCGCTCGGCGCGTTCGGCACCGACGCCGTGCCGCGGAAGACGGCGCGCTCGGCGACCGTCTCCTCGCCCACGGGACGAATCGAGACCCGTTGGCCGGGGGGCTTTCCCACCAGCGGCTCGGGCTCGGGCTCGACGAGGGTCGGCTCGGGCTCGACGGTGCGCAGCCTGACCGGGGAACGGGTCCAGGAGCGCGACGGGACCGCCTCGGCGGGCGCCTCGCCGTCGATCATCGCCTTGGGACGCACCGTGGAGCGCGCGGTCGTCGACCGCGGCCCACCGGTCCCCTCCACCGGCGCCGCCGGGTCGGCGACGGTCCGCTTGCCGATCAGGGGGCGGTTGACGCCCCGCGCGGGGGTGTTCGGGATCGTCGGCACGCCACCGGGACCCGACACACCGGGACGCAACCCGATGACGGGGCGCGCCAGCGGGGCGGGCTCCAGCGGGGTGCCGGTCACCGGGCGCGTCGGCGGGGTGCCGTACGGCGCGGGGCCGCCCGGGCGGCCGCCGATGAC
>NZ_DASQPW010000071.1:0-31000 GCF_035643755.1 Stackebrandtia sp.
TGGAGCGCAGCACCTGGCGCGCCGCCAGGGTGCCGGCCGCTCCGCCGCCGATGACCACCGTGGTCCGCCGTTCCATTCGCGATCTCCCGTCCGGGCTCCGTCACGCCGCAGACAACCTAGCCTCGGCGGCCGCGGGGGCACCGGCGGGTCGCGGTTGCGTGATCCACTAATCTCTCTTTATCCTACTAAACAAGTATGGAAAATAGGCATTACCGCCACGCATACAGCCATAAGGAGATAAGAGAGTGAACGACGTCGATTTTCTGGCGCTGGCCCGCGGCTTCGCGCAGCTGCGCGACGAGTGGCCCGTCCAGCCGCGCTTCGACCCCTGGGAGCGCTGGTACTCCCGCATCGCCGCCTACGACGACCACGAGGTGTGGTTGCTGACCTGGCTGCCGGGCCAGGGCACCGACCTGCACGACCACGGCGGCTCCAGCGGCGCCTTCTTCGTGGTGTCGGGCGCCCTCACCGAGCTCACCCTCGACCGGCCCTCCTCCTCCGCGCGGCCCCGGCTGCGGCCCACCGAACTCGGACCGGGCCACGGCCGCGCGTTCGGCGCCCACCACATTCACCAGGTGCGCAACGAGGGCACCGCGCCCACCATCAGTGTGCACGCCTACGGGCCTAGCCTGAAATCCATGACCCGATACCGGCTGGACGTCGACGGGCTCCAGGTCGACGCGGTGCACACGGCGGGTGCCCAATGGTGAACCCGCCACACGGCTCGCGCGGCATCGACGAGATCCTGGCGGCCGCCCGTGCGCGGCTGCGGCGGCTGACCCCCGCCGCCGCGCACGGCGAGCAGCGCGACGGGGCGGTGCTTGTGGACATTCGCCCGCAGGCGCAACGCGCCGCGGAGGGCGAGATCCCCGGGGCGCTGATCGTGGAGCGCAACGTGCTGGAGTGGCGCTTCGACCCGCGCGGCGACGCCCGCCTCGACATCGCCGACTTCGGCCTGCGCGTGATCGTGTTCTGCCAGGAGGGCTACACCTCCTCGCTGGCGGCGGCGTCCCTTCAGGACCTGGGCCTGTCGCGCGCCACCGATGTGGACGGCGGGCTGGCGGCGTGGCGGGCGGCGGGTCTGCCCACCACCCGATGTTCCGGGCAGTGACAGGATGGAGACATGCAGGTTTCCGCCAAGGGCGACTACGCCGTCCGCGCCGCCATCGCCCTGGCGGCGGCGCATCCCCGCACGGTCGCGGCCCAGGCGCTGGCCGCCGAGCAGGAACTTCCCCGCAAGTTCCTCGAGGCGATCCTGGCCGACCTGCGCCGCGCCGGGGTGGTGCGCGCGGTGCGCGGCGCCGACGGCGGCTACCAGCTCGCCCGTCCGCCCGCCGACATCGCCGTGGGCGACGTGCTGCGGGCCGTGGACGGGCCGCTGGCCGGGGTGCGCGGCCGGCGCCCCGAGGAGATCCACTACGAGGGCTCGGCCGAGCACCTGTCCGAGCTGTGGATCGCGGTGCGCTCGGCGGTGCGCGGCGTCCTGGACGACGTGACCCTGGCGCAGGTGGCCTCGGGGCGGCTTCCCGCGCGGGTCCGCAGGCTCGCGGCGCCGACCGAGGCGTGGCTGCCCCGCTTAGCCCGCGGCCTTCATGCCCCAGCGGCGGCGGATCGCGGAGTCGACGGCGCCGAAGACCAGGTCCACCATGATCCCGATGATCAGGATGATGATCACATAGGACAAAAGCAGCGGGGCGTCGCTGAGCTCGCGGGCGCCCTGGAGGCGCACCCCGATCGACAGCGCGCCGGGCACCACGACCAGCAGCTCGCCCGCCATCAGGCTGCGCCACGCGAACGCCCAGCCCTGCTTGAGTCCCGACACGAACGACGGCAGGCACGCGGGCAGGATCAGGTGGCGATACAGGCCGATCCCCCGCATGCCCAGCACCTGCCCGACGCGCCGCCAGGCCGGTGGCACGTAGTCGATCCCGGCGATGAGTCCATTGGCGACGGACGGCGCGGCGCCCAGCACCACGACGAAGAGGATCGAGCTCTCGCTGAGCTGGAACAGCAGGATCGCCATCGGAAACCACACAATGGACGGCATGGTCTGCAGCCCGGTGATCAGCGAGCCGATCGCCGCTCGCAGCGGCGCGAAGCGGGCCACCGCGGCACCCAGCAGCGTCCCGATCACCACCGCCAGCAGGAATCCGGTGGCGGCCCGCGTCATCGTCAGCGCCACCGAGTCCCAAAAGGACGCCTGCGTGACCTGGTCGACGAGCTCCCTGGCCACCGGCAGCGGGCCGGGCAGCTGATACTCGGGCCGCCAGCCGCTGAGCACCACCGCCTCCCAGGCGCCGATCACCAGGCCGATCGCCAAAAGCTTGGGCCACAGGGACTTCCAGAAGCGGCGGCCCAGCCGGGGCAGGTCGCGGCGGGCGGGCGGGGCCAGCTCCAGCTCGTCCAGTCCCGACACCGTCTGGGTGGCGGCGCTGTCAGCGGGCATGGCGGGACACCTCCCGGCGCAGCCGATCGGTGATGTCGGCGGCCAGCGAGGCCACCTCGGCGGAGTCGATGCGGCGCGGGCGCGGGTGCGGCACCGCGAACTCCTCCAGCACCCGCCCCGGCCGGCTGGACAGCAGCACCACCCGGTCGCCCAGCCGCACCGCCTCGCGGACGTTGTGGGTGACGAACAGGACGGTGAGTGCGCGCTGCCGCCAGATCCGCTCCAGCTCGTCGTGCAGGATGTCGCGGGTCATCGCGTCCAGGGCGCCGAAGGGCTCGTCCATCAGCAACACGTCGGCGTCCTGGGCGAGGGCACGCGCCAGGGCGGTGCGCTGCCGCATGCCGCCGGACAGCTCGTGGGGGCGCTTGCGCGCGAAGGCGCTCAGCCGCACCAGTTCCAGCAGTTCGGCGGAGCGCTCCCGCCGGGCGTCGCGCGCCTCGCCGCGCACCCGCCCGGCCAGCTCCACATTGCCCGCCACCGTCAGCCACGGAAACAGCGCGGGCTCCTGGAACATCAACGACACCCGGTGTTGCCCGATGTCGACGCTGCCCGCGGTGGCCGCGTCGAGCCCGGCCACCAGCGACAGCAGGGTGCTCTTCCCGCAGCCCGAGGCTCCCAGCAGACACACGAACTCGCCGCCGCGCGCGTCCAGGTCGACCCGGTCCAGGGCCTGGACCGCGTCGGGGCCGCGTCCGTACGTTTTGGACACGCCGTCCAGCCGCACCGCGGCGGTCGTCATGTCCCCAACTTCCCGGCGCTGACGGTGGGGTCGCCGTCTGCCTTCAGCAGGGTGTTGAGCGGGCCGAGGTCGTAGATTCCCTTGAGGTTCACCGGGTCCAGCAGCCCGACGTCCTGGGCGTGCTTCGCGCTGGCCTTCAGGGACGACGCGATCGGGTCGACGGTGAACGTGAGGTTCGCGAAGGACGACTTCAGCACCTTGTCGGACAGGGGTTTGCCCGACAGCTTCTCCAGCTGCCGGTTGACGGCGGCGCGGGCGCCGCCCGGCGAGTCGTCGATGTAGTCGACGGCCCTGATGTGTCCCTTGAGGAGCTTTTTCACCAGGTCGGGGTGTTCGGTGAGGAATTCGCTGCGCACCACCAGGTGTGTGGTGACGAAGTCGCCGTGCGGCCACAGGTCCTTCTCGTTGAGCATCAGTCTTCCGCCGCCGTCGCTCACCAGCCGCGACAGGTACGGCTCGGGCACCCACGCGCCGTCCACGGCACCGGAGGAGAAGGCGTTGGCGACGTCGGCGTTGTCGGTGGGCACCACCGACACGTCCCCGCCCTTGTCGCTGGTGGTCTTGTAGCCGTGCTGCTTGAGCCAGTACCGCAGCGCGACGTCCTGGGTGTTGCCCAGCTGCGGGGTGGCGATCTTCTTGCCGCGCAGGTCCTTCACGGAGTCGATTCCCTGGCGCACCACCAGCCCGGCGCCGCCGGAGGTGGCACCGGCGACGATGCGCAGCGCCTGGCCCTTCGACTTGGCCCAGCCGTTGATGGCGGGGTTAGGTCCGATGTAGGTGGCGTCCACGGCGCCGGAGAACAGCGCCTCCATGGCGGCGGGGCCGGCGTTGAAGGTGGAGGGCTTGAGCTTCACGTCCTTGCCGAGGGCGTCGGCGAAGAATCCCTTCTCGACGCCCACCAGGGCGGGGGCGTGGGTGACGTTGGGGAAGTAGCCCAGCTTCAGGGTCTTTCCGTCGTCGGTACCACCGCACGAGGCCAGGGCGGGGATCGCGAGGGCCAGGGCGGCGGCGAGGGCCAGCAGGCGGGGCCATCTCGGTGTCATGGGGCGTTCCCTTCGGGGCATTCCTACTAATTCGATCAAGATTATAGTATTGATCGGGCGGACGGAGATTCCGTCCTGTTGGGGCGACGTCGCATACGGCGGCTAGAGTGCGCGCGTGATTCAGGTACGCCGAGCCACCGGCTCCGACATCGAAGAACTCATCAGGCTGCGCAAACTCATGCACGAATCGATGAAGTCCCCCGGCCTGGACTCCCCCGGATGGAAACGCGCCGCCACCGACATGCTGCGCGAGGAACTCGCCGCCCGCCGCCCCACCCTGGCGGCCTTCGTGATCGACGGCGGCGACGGCGGGCTGGCCGCCTGCGCCACCGGCATCATCCACCGGCGGGTACCCAGCCCCACCAACCCGGGCGGCCGGGTCGGTTACGTGTTCAACGTGTCCACCGACCCGGGGTACCGCCGCCGGGGCTACTCGCGGGCCTGCATGGAGAGCCTGCTGGGCTGGTTCCGCAAGCGCCAGGTGCCCCGGATCGACCTGCGCGCCTCCGCCGACGGCGAACCGCTGTACGCCTCCCTGGGATTCGTGCGCACCGGCGATCCGAGCATGGTGCTGAATCTGGCCTGAGCAGCCGATTCTGGCTACGGTGGCAGTGTGAACAACATCGCCCCGGCGTTGCTGGTGCCCGCGGTGGCGGCAGCAGCGGTGCTGATCACCATCGCGGCGCGCCTCACCCTGCGCATCGTGCTGCGCCGCTCCCCCAAGGCGCTCAACGCCCTGTCCCGGCTGTACCGCCCCACGCAGGCGCTGGTCGCCCTGGCCACGGCGCGCGGCGCCATGGAGCTCGTCGCCGGGGTTCGTTGGTACGAAACGGTTTCCCATGCCCTGCTGTTGCTGTGCATCGCCGCGGCGGCCTGGCTGGGCACCCGGCTGGCGGCCCTGACCCGGCAGACGGTGGAGCGCCGTTACCTCACCGACGACGAGACCGACAACCACGCCCGGCTGCGCCGCACCCAGGTCACCGTCATCTACCGGGCGGGCTACGCCGCGATCTGGTTGGTGGCCGTCGGCATCATGTTCCTCACCTTCCCCGGCGCCCGCGCCCTGGGCGCGAGCCTGCTCGCCTCGGCGGGGGTGGCCGGGGTGATCGTCGGTCTGGCCGCCCAGGCGATGCTGAAGAATCTGTTCGCCGGGCTGAACCTCGCCTTCGGCGACGCGCTGCGGCTGGGCGACATCGTCGAGGTGGAGGGCGAGTGGGGCCACATCGAGGACATCGCCCTGTCCTATGTGGTGGTGAAGCTCTGGGACGAGCGCAGGCTCATCCTTCCCACCTCGTACTTCAGCACCAACCCCTTCCGCAACTGGAGCCGCGACACCCCCGCGATCACCGGCAAGATCGAGCTCGACGTGGACTGGCGGCTGCCCGTGGATCAGGCGCGCCGCGAGCTGTCGCGCATCGTCGAGGTGAGCCCGTTCTGGGACGGGCGCAAGTGCGGGCTGGTGGTCTCCGACGCCACCGGTCCCCTGAAGCGGTTGCGGCTGGTGGTCACGGCGTCCAATGCCGACAAGCTGTGGGAGCTGCGCTGCGAGGTGCGCGAGGGCATGATCGACTGGATCACCCGGCACCATCCGCACTGCATGCCGCAGCTGAAGGTCGAGACCACCGCCGACGGCAGCCAGCCCCACATCACCGCGATCCTGCCGATGCAGGGCGGATCCGGCTAAGGTTTTTCGCCGCTACCGATGAGTTCGGCCCCCGAACGCCGTCTACCCCGATACAACGAAGGCGAAAGCCAACCACGGAGCACAGGAGACCACAGCGATGACCACCATGATCTTTCCGAATCTGCCGGTGAAGGACCTGGACGCGGCCAAGAAGTTCTACACCGCGCTCGGCTACAAGGTCAACCAGCAGTTCACCGACGACAACGCCTCCGCGATCGTCGTGTCCGACGCCATCGTCATCATGCTGATGCGCGAGGAGTTCTTCAACACCTTCGACAGCCGCACCATCGCCGACACGTCCACGACCGTGGAGTCGCTTCACGCCCTGGGCGTCGACAGCCGCGAGGACGTCGACCGGCTGATCGCCGACGCCGGTGCCGCCGGCGGCTCCATCGTCAAGCGGCCCGAGGCCCAGGGCCCGATGTACGGCGGCTCCTTCAAGGACCTGGACGGCCACCACTGGGAGGTCATGCACATGGACCCCAGCGCCGTCGAGCCCTACTAGAAGGCCCGGGTCCGCCGGACCGGTCCGGTCCGGCGGACCCACCGGCTCACGTGCGTTGCCGCGCCAGGCGCCGCGTCAGCAGCCAGCCCACGACGCCGCTGTAGGCGATTCCCGCGATCGCGTACGGCCAGGGATTCCCGCCGTCCATCGCCACCCAGAACGCCTTGGCACACCAATAGGACGGCAGCACTCCGAACAGGAGTTGACCCGGCATGTCGACGAACCACGGAATGATCGGCAGCCCGAAGATCAGCAGGCCGGCGGCGCGGAAGATCGCCAGCCCCTCGACCTTGTTGCGCGCCACCGCCCCGAACAGCAGCGCCAGCATGGTGGCCATCGCCGCCGCGGCCAACACGGCCGGGACCGCGCGGGCCAGCTGCGCGGGGGCGACCCGTTGGCCCAGCGCCAGTGCCGCCAGCTCGAAGACCACCGCGACGACGAACAGCACCACCGTGCGGTAGATCGGATAGCTGGACGGGGGCGCGGGGGTCACCCGCAGCGCCGCCAGGGTGCGCTGGTCCTTGTCCTCCAACAGGATCAGGCCGCCCACCGACCCGAGGACCGCGGCGGGCCCGAGGACCTGGAACAGGCTGACCGCCAGCGGGTAATAGGGCACCAGGTCGAAGCCGTAGCGGTCGCGCAGGAAGCGCGACAGCGGCGGCAGCAGCCACATCATCAGCGAGTACAGGAACGGTCCGAAGACCACGCCGATCATGAGCTTGTCGCGGACGATGGTGCGCAGGTCGTTGCGGGCGTAGGCGGCGACGACGCTCATCACGCGCCCCCTTCGCCGCGCACGACGTAACGGTCGAACGTCTTGCGCGCCAACAGGTACAGGCCCGCGATCCAGGCGAGCTGGTAGGCGACGGCGTAGGCGTACTGCCAGGGTTCCAGACTCAACTGTCCGAACGCGACGCCGAGCAGCTGCGTCGTCCCCAGCGTGGGGATCGCGTACATGGCGGGGTGGTGCCACAGCCCCGAGTAGTGCAGCAGCGGGACGTTGAGCAGTGCGATCACCGCCGTGGAGGGGATCAACCAGTCGCTGATCGAGCGAAACGGCGTGGCCGATATGAAGCCCGCCAACAGGAACAGCACCGCGCACAGGATGGTCCCGACCAGCATGGGAAGCGGCGAGAAGTCAAACCCCACCGCGGTGAACGTGACGAGCAGGCTCAGCGCCAGGGCCAGCGCCGTCAGGGTCGCGACCTTGCCCGCGAGGTACTCGCCGAAGCGAAGGGGGCTGGTCAGCACGGCGAACAGGGTGCGTTCGCCGCGTTCGAAGAACACCGCGCCCGCGACGAAGAAGTACCCGACGATGCCCAGGTCGCCGAAGATCAGATACGGCAGTGCGGCCGGGCGCGGGCCGGGCGGGATCAGCCGCACGATCACCTCCCAGAACACCGCGGAGAACGCCGCGGCGTAAAAGAACCCGTACCTCCATTGCAGACGGATGTCGAGCCGCAGCGCGGCCGCCGCGCGGGCCGCCAACGCGCTCATCGCAGCCTCCGCCCGGTGACGTCGATGAACACGTCCTCCAGATCGGCCTCCTGGCTGTGGACGGCCTCGACGTGGCCGTCGCGCAGCAACGCGGCGAAGGCGGGGTCGTCGGCCAGGTCGTCCATGCCGAAGTCCTTGGTGCGCAGGGTCGCGTCGCCGTCGGCGCGGTAGGTGACCCGGACGGTGCGCCGGCCGCGGCGCAGCTTGTGTTCGCTGGGTGTGTCGAGCGCGGCGATGGAACCGTCCACCATGAACGCCACCCGGTCGCACAGCTGATCGGCGGTGGCCATGTCGTGGGTGGTGAGGAAGACGGTGCGGCCGGAGTCGCGCAGTTCGCGGACGATGTCCTTGATGATGCGGGCGTTGGCCGGGTCCATTCCGGAGGTGGGTTCGTCCAGGAAGAGCAGCAGCGGCTGGTGCAGCAGGGCGCGCACGAAGACCAGGCGCATCTGCATTCCCTTGGAGTACTTGGCGACCCGGGTGTGGGCGGCCTCGGCCAGCCCGACGCGTTCCAGCAGGGACATCGGGTCCAGGGTGGGGCCGTCGTACAGCGAGGCGAAGAACTCCAGGTTCTCCAGGCCGGTGAGCTTCAGGTAGTGGTTGGGCAGCTCGAAGGAGACGCCGATGCGTTGGTAGTACTCGGATTTCCATTCGGCGGGGTCCCTGCCCCACACCTCGACCCGGCCGTCGTGGCCGTCGAGCAGCCCGGTGAGGATCTTCTGGGTGGTGGACTTCCCGGCGCCGGACGGACCGAGGAAGCCGAGGACCTCGCCGGTGTCGACGGTGAAGCTGATGCCGCGCACCGCCGGTTCGATCGACTTCGGGTAGGTGAAGGTGAGACCGTCAATGTCGATGACGTGGCTCATGGGCTCTCATTTCCTTTGACGTTCGTGCCACAGGGTTTCGATGCGGGCGTACTGCTCGGCGAGGAACGCGTAGCTGTCGCGCATCTCGCGCAGCCGATCGCGGGAGTCGGCGGGACGGTCGGCCATCAGTTCCAGGCCGCGCTCGGCCAGCTTGGTCCACTGCGCCGCGGCCCTGGCCTTCTCGCCCGCCTCGTTGAGCCAGAAGCCCGGCGTCATGTGGTAGTAGGTGCGGCGCGAACCCGCGGCGGGGTGTCGCTCCACCACGCCCGCGGAGGTGAGCATCTTCAGCGCCATCGAGATCGAGCCGCGGCTGACGCTCAGGGCCCCGGCCAGTTCCTCGGCCGATTGATGCGGGGGTTCGCACACCAGCAGCCAGCCGAGGATTCGTCCCGGGATGCGCGGCAGGCCCCACTGTTCGAAGTAGAGGCCGACCTCGTCGGCGTAGTCGTGTCGTCGGGTGCGTTCGTTTGCGGCCACCGCCGAACAATACCATTAGAACTTTCAGAAATCATTGAAAGTTCTAAAATCTCCTGAGATAGCGCAGCAGCACCACGTCGCCCATCGCGCGGGTCTCGGCCAGCCGCAGCCGAACGTCCGGAAATGATCCACTGTTGACAAAGCGTGGCGCCTTCTCGTCGCCCACAAAGAAGGGCGCGATCACGACGTGCAACTCGTCCGCCAGGCCCCCGGCCAGGAAGCGGGTGAAGACGCCGGTGCCGCCCTCCACCAGCAGCCGCCCGATTCCCCGCCCCGCCAGGTCGCGCAGCACAGTCGGCAGGCCGATCGGCTCCCCCGCGTCGACCACCGTCGCCAGGCCGCGCAGCCGCCGCGCCGCCGCGGACACGGCCCTCGAGGAGACGTAGACCAGCTTGTCGGCGTCCCCGAACCTGAAGAACCGCGCGTTCGGGTCCAGGTCGCCGCCTGCCGACAGCGCCACCTTCGTCGGCGAGACGTCGGCGGTGGGGCGGACGACCAGACGGGGGTCGTCGGCGCGGACCGTGCCGCCCCCCACCAGGATGGCTCCGCAACCGGCCCGCAGCGCGTCGACCCGCGCGAAATCCTCCTCGTTGGACAGCAGGAGGCGCCGCTCGCCGGCGTTGTCGATGCGCCCGTCCAGCGACATGGCCACCGACAACACGACGTACGGTCTTTCGGCGTGACTCACGCCCGCCAGGCTATCCGTCCTTGAGTTCGCGTTTCAGGATCTTGCCGCTGGCGGTCATGGGCAGGCTGTCGCGGAACTCGACCCCGCGGGGGTATTTGTAGGCGGCCATGTTCTCGCGGGCCCAGGCGATCAGTTCCTCGGCCGACACGTCGACGCCCGACTCGCGGATCACGAACGCCTTGATCTCCTCGCCGTGGGTCTCGTGCGGCACGCCCACCACGGCGGCCAGGCTGACGCCCGGGTGGGTCATGAGGACCTCCTCGACCTCGCGCGGGTACACGTTGAGCCCGTTGCGGATGATCATGTCCTTGAGGCGGTCGACCACGAAGATGTAGCCGTCGGCGTCCTGGGTGCCGATGTCCCCGGTGTGGAACCAGCCGTCGGCGTCCAGGATCTCGGCGGTCTCGGCGGGGCGGCCCAGGTAGCCCTTCATGACGTGGTGGCCGCGCACCACGATCTCGCCGGGTTCGTCGACGTCGGCGGCGCTGCCGTCCTCGCGGACGATCTTGGCCCGGGTTCCCCAGACCTCCTTGCCGATCGAGCCGGGGCGGCGCGGGATGTCGAGGCGGTTGAAGGTCGCCACGGGGCTGGTCTCGGACAGTCCGTAGCCCTCCAGGATCGGCACGCCGAAGCGCTTTTCGAAGCCCCGCAACACCTCCAGCGGCAGCGCCGATCCCCCCGACACGGCCACGCGCAGGTTGGCGGCGATGGCGGCCAGGTCGTGCTCGCCCTGGTGGTGCAGCAGCGCCCAGTACATCGTGGGCACCCCGGCGAAGACCGTGACGTTTTCGCGTTCCATGAGGGACAGCACGGCGTCGGGATCGAAGCGCGGCACCAGCACCAGGGTGGTGCCGTTGGCGAAGCCCGAGGTGAGCTGGACGACCTGGCCGAAGACGTGGAACAGCGGCAGAGTCACCAGCGCGATCTCGTCCGGCGTGGCGCGAAACATCCGGTTGTTGAGCAGGGAGTTTTGGACGATGTTGCTGTGGGTCAGCTCGGCGCCCTTGGGCTGCCCTGTGGTGCCGCTGGTGTACAGCACCACGGCGGTGTCGGTTTCGGAGGTCGGCGCCGACTCGTACGCCGGGGACTGACCGGCGGTGAACTCCGCGAGCGTCGGCACACCCGGCCGCGGGGAGGCCCCGCCGGGGTCGGCGGTGAGCATGACGAAGTGTTCGCAGCCGCCGACCTGGTCGAAGGCGTCGAAACCCCGGCGCCCCATGGGAAGTTCCTCGGTGCCCTCGAAGCAGAAGAAGGCCGTGGCCCGCGAGTCGGTCAGGAAGTAGGCGATCTCGCGGGTGGTCATCAAGACGTTGAGCGGCACGACCGTGGCACCCGTCTTGAGGACGCCGAAGTAGACGATCGGGAAGTACGGCAGGTTCGGCGACATCAGCGCCACCTTGTCCCCGTGGCCGATCCCCTTGGCGTTCAAGGCGTTGGCGACCTGATTGGACGCGGCGTCGACCTGCGCGTAGGTCAGGCGGGTGTCGCCGAGGATCACCGCCTCGTGATCGGGCTTGGCGCGCGCCGAATCCTCCAACACCATCGCGAGATTGAGCATGGCTGACCTCCTGACCTTCGGGGTACGGCCCCATCATGGCAGCTTTTGGGGATCTGCGTCACAACGCCGGTCGGTACCGTGGGTGTGACCCCGCAAGCGGCGACGAGGCACAAAGGACCAGACGATCCCGATGACCGAACCCCTGGCGAACCCCGCGACGAGCCCGTCGCCCCAACGGCCACAGCTGGTGCCCCGGCTGTCGTTGATCGCCGCGGCGCTGGTGATCCTCGTCGTGTGGCACGCGTTCCCGTGGGGCCCGGAGGTGCTGTATCCGTTCACGCTGTTCAGCACCTGGGTGCACGAGACGGGCCACGGCCTCACGGCCCTGGCGTCGGGCGGCGTGTTCGATCGGCTGCTGATCTTCCCCGACGCCTCGGGCCTGGCGTACACCGCCGCGCCCCCGGGCGCCGCGGCGGCGGTGAGTCTCGGCGGGCTGCTGGCGCCGCCCGTCGCCGCGGCCGTGATGCTGTGGATCGCCCGCACGCCCCACCGGGCCCAGTTCGTGCTCATGTCGCTGTCGGCCCTGATCATCCTGTCCCTGGTGCTGTGGACCCGCAGCCTCACCGGGTGGATCACCATGCCGCTGTTGGCGGTGGCGTTCGTCGTGGTGGCGTGGGTCGGCGGCCGGGTCGCGTTGATCAGCGCCCAGTTCGTGGCCCTGATGCTGGTGCTGATGACCGTGACCCGGATGGACTACCTGTTCATGGGCAGCGCCGTGGTCGGCGGCAGGCGCCAGACCTCGGACATCGGCAACGTCGCCGACCAGCTCGGCGGCTCGTACCTGGTCTGGGGCTTCCTGACCGCCGCGGTCTCGGTCGTGCTGTGCCTGGCCGGGCTGTGGGCGGCGTGGCGCGGCGACCGGCGATCCCCCATTCGGTCATAAGACCCCGCGCGTCACCGGGGGTCGCTAGGGTGCCCGGGTATGGCGCGCACTCGCCTTTACCGCAACGGGACGTTGGCCGCGGAGGACTTCCCCGCCGACGAGGTGGCCGACCGGCTGGCCGAACCCGACACCCTGGTGTGGGTCAACATGTCGTCCCCCGACGAGGACGACCTGGCCACCATCGCCCGGCAACTGAACCTGCACCGCCTGGCCGTGGAGGACGCCGTCCACGAACACCAACGCCCCAAACTGGACCGATACGACTCGCACCTGTTCATGACCGCCTACGCGGTGCGGGTGCACGCCGACACCGACCTGTTGACCGCCGGCGAGGTGGCGGCGTTCATGACCCCGCGCGCCCTGGTCACCGTCACCAAGGACGACGGCTTCGAGGTCGAGCGGCTGGTGTCGCGGTGGGATTCCACGGCCGACGGGGCGGCGAGCGGCATCGGTTATCTGGTGTACGGGCTGCTGGACTACATCGTGGACTCCCACGTCGACGCGGCCCAGGAGCTGAGCGAGAAGACCGAGGCCCTGGAGGACGCGGTCTTCGAGGAACGCGGCGGCTACACCGACATCCAACGCCGGTCGCTGCGGCTGCATCGCAGCATCGCGCTGCTGCGGCGGGTCGTGCAACCCATGGGCGACATCGTCAACGCCATGATCCGACTCGACTTCGAGGGGGCCGACGCGCGGCTGCGACCGTACTTTCAGGACATTCGCGACCACGTCCTGCGTACCGCCGAGCTCACCGATTCCCTGCGGGACCTGCTGGCCAACATCCGCGAGACCCAACTCACCTTGCAGGGCAATCGGCTCAACGAGATCATGAAGAAGGTGACCAGCTGGGCGGCGATCATCGCCATCCCCACCGCCATCACCGGCTTCTATGGCCAGAACCTGCCGTATCCGGGTTTCGCGCAGCCGTGGGGGTTCTGGTTCTCCAGCGCCGTCATCGTCGCGGCCTCGAGCGCGCTGTACCTGCTGTTCAAGCGCCGCGATTGGCTGTGAGCCTTACAAAGTCCACAATGTTCTCATGGAAGGAGCGACGGCCATGGCCACAAGGGACGACCGCACCGAGGGCTACTCGGCGGGCGAGGAAGGCGAACTGGAGTTCGTCAACGACGACGAGGAATCCGACGAGCAGTTGGAGGACGAGATCCTCCAGGCCGACGGCTACCGGGAGGCGGGCCGCTTCGGCACCACCGCGGCCGAGGAGCGCCGCGGCGAGCCGCTGTCCCAACGTCTGTCCGAAGAGGAGCCCGACGTGCTGGACCTGGACCGCGACGCGACCGACGCCAGGCGCGGCAACCGGCTCGGGCCCGAGTCCGCCGCGGTCCACCCGATCGACGACGACGAGTGAGACCGCGGCTTCGCCGTCAGGGCAACGGAACCACGGTGCGGAACTTGCCGCCGCCGCTTTGGCGCGGTGGTTCGTCGTCGGGTTCGACGCGGACGTTGGACAGGTCGTGCTCGGCGAGGATCTTGGCGAGCTCGTCGCACACCGACGCCCCCACCGCCGCGGCGTCGCGTCCGTCCACGGTCAGCAGGCGGACCCGCAGAACCTCGGGCGCGGCCTGAACGATCTGGAACAGCTCGATTCCGCCGACGCGCTCGACCGCGGTCTCCAACAGCAGCGGCACGATGTCGACGCTTCGGCCGTCCGCGGTCGGGAAGGTCAGCACCGACGAGGCCCGCCCGCGCACCTTCACGGCCATGAACGGGCTGCCGCACGCGCACGGGCCGGGACGCTGGATGACGCTGTCGCCCAGGTCGTAACGCAGGATCGGCTGCTCCCTTTTGAACAGCGTGCTGAGCAGCACCGTGTGGGACAGCTCGCCCGGCGGGGTGGGGCTGTGGTCGGCGTCGACGGGCTCGAAGATCACCCAGTCCTCGTTGATGTGATACCAGCCCTCCCCACATTGGTACGACAGCACCACGCACTCGTTGCAGCCGTAGCTGCTCGACACCTGGCACCCGAAGGCCCGCGCGATGCGCTCGTATTCCTTGTCGGGCAGGCCCTCTCCCTGCAGGGCGACCCGCACCGGGGCGATGCGCAGCCGCCCCGCCTCCTGTTCGCCCGCCAGCAGCAGCCCCACCGAGGCGTAGGTCTCCAGGATCGCCGGGCGGAACGCGTTGAGCTCGGACACCAGCGTCGGGATCGGCGACTGCACCGACAGCAGGCGCACCATCTTGGCGCGCCGCTTGCTGTTTCGCCGCGCCGACATCTCGGCGGCGGCCGCGGCGAAGTGCCCGCCGGTGCCGGCGATCTTGACCGACCGACCGCCCCGGGCCATGAGCTTCAGGATCGTGCCGAATCCGAATCCGCCCGATCCCCGCAGCGCCCGGTCGGCGACCAGGGCGGTGGCCGTGGCCAGCGTGTTGTCGTCGTGGATGAAGATGCCCATGTTCCCGGTCGTCCCCGACGTCGTGGTCACCAGGTACTTGTCGAGGAACTTGGCGCCGACCAGGGCGGCGTCCGATGTGAACGCCCGCGCCTTGTCCAGGGTGACGTCGGGATCGGTTGTCCAGTCGTCGAAGCGGGCCATCAGGGCGCGCTTGTCGGTGACCGGCAGCAGCCCGGGGTCCTCCACCCGGGACGGCAGGTCCGCGTACAGCTCGCGGTAGTAGGGCGACGCGGCGCGGGCGTGCGCCACCGCGTCGGCGAGCCGTTCGCGTTGCCGCCGTTGGACCTCGTCGCGTCCGCGCCTCCGCGTCCTGCGTGCGTCTCGCCAGATCCCGAACGCGCCCATCACCGCTCACCGTCCTGGTCTCGTTTCCATTCCAGCCAACGATCCCACAGTGGACCGGCCTCATTGGACAGGAATTCGTACAACTCGTACGCCTCGCGCACCCGCGCGGCCCGGGGCGAGTCCTCGCCGAGGATCTCCATGCCACCGCGCGCCAGGTCGGCGAAGCGCTTCAGCTCGGACATCTGCTGCCGCCAGCTGGTCGCCCACGCCTCGTCGGTGAGCCGGTAGTAGGTGGTGCGATCGCCGGGCCGCACGACCGCGCGCGCCAGGCCGCTGGTGGTCAGCACCCGCAGGGTGCTGGTCAGCGACGCCCGGCTCGCCCCCACCGCCTCGGCGATCCGCGCGGGCGATTGCTCCTGGGGGTCGCACACCATCAGCCAGGCCAGGCTGCGCGCCATGATCGGCGGCCAGCCCTTGGACACGAAGTGGCTGGTGGCGTCCTCCATCCAGCCGGCGAGTTCCTCTTCGACATCGTTCATTCTTCAGATTATAGTCGCCACTAAAATCTAAAGACAACGGGGGCGCGCCGGAGGGGAATTCGATGCTCAGCCCCGGGGACGCAGCCGGATGTGCGGCAGCTCGGGTGCGGGCAGCGTGGTCGTCCACTCCGACGGCAACGGCCCGTACCGCCCCGCCTCGGCGCCCGCCCCGCGCGCGGCCTGCCACTCGTCGCGAAACGCCGCGATCTCGTCGTGGTCGCGGCCGACGAAGTTCCACCACATGACGATCCGCTCCCCCAGCGGCCGTCCGCCCAGCAACAGGACGCGGCAGCCCGCCGCCGTGCGCAGCGACAGCCGCCGCGAGCCCGGCGGCTGATACACCATCTGGCCGGGTGCGGCGCTCATCCCGCCCAGGCTCGCGTCCCCCGTGTCGACCAGCAGCCCGTGCTCGAACGACGCGTCGACCTCCAGCTCCGCCTCGCCGGGCGGCATCGTCAGCTCGGCCCCCAGCAACGGCGTGAACGTCTCCACCGGCGACGACTCCCCCAACAACTTCCCCAGGAACACCCGCGCGCCGATCCCCTCGTGCTCGAGCCTGGCCGGCGCGTAGCTGGTGAACCCGGGCGCGGTGAAGCGATCGGCGTCGGGCAGCGCGACCCACAGCTGCGCACCGTGCAGCCGCCGGGTATCCGGTGTGGAGTATTCGGAGTGCGCGATCCCCGCCCCGGCCGTCATCAGGTTGAGTTCGCCGGGACGCACCATCGCGTGGTTCCCCGCGGTGTCCCGGTGCTCGACCTCGCCCTCGAACAGCCACGACACGGTCTGCAGCCCGGTGTGCGGATGCCCGTCGACGCGCATGCCACCCGAGGCGGCGACGTCGTCGGGCCCGTAATGATCCACAAAGCACCACGCACCGATCAGGGAGCGGGCGCGCTGCGGCAGCGTCCGGCGCACCGTCATGGCGCGCGGTCCGCCCAGCGGAACCTCGCGGGGCTCGATGATCCGCGGCCCCCCGTCGCCGCCGCGACAGGCCACTTCGGAGGGAGCGACTTCCTGATTGCTCACCGGTCACCTCACCATCGAACGAGCCCCCGGATGGAGCTCAAACCATCAGCTTGCCGCACAACGGTCGCACACCGGGCCCGACGGCGAAACCGCTGACGCATGAGCGACACGGTTCGGCCAACACCCCGCCGCGGCGCGTCACACCCGGTATCCCGACATGGAAGAGGAATCCCGATGCGCGCGAACCGAAAGCGACCGCTGTTGATCGCCGGGGTGGTGGCGATCGTGATCGTCATCGTCGGCGCAGTGGCGTGGTGGGCGATCGCCAATCGGCTGACGGTGGAGTTGAACGTCCACGCGATCACCGAGGACTCCCTGTCCACCGCCGAGGTGGCGCCGATCGTCACCAACCATTCCGGCAGGAAGCTCAACGACGCGAAGCTCACCGTGTCGCTGGAGGTCATCGGCGACACTCCGCAGAAGGTTTACCTCGCGGAGGACCCGTCGTGCGACGAGGACACGGACGGCGATGCCGCGAAGGCGAAGGCGTGCGAGGCGGAACAGAAACGCCACCTGCGGGTCGCCAAGGACCACAAGAGCGCGACATTCACCGAGGACCTGCCCTCCGGAAGCCACCGGCTCAGCCGCTCGCTGCACATCACGATGGACGACACCGCCGACGCGCTTGACAACATCGCCCGACCGCACCACCACCCCACGCTGCGGCTCCGCGCCGAGCTGCGCGCGGGAGACGCGCGGGCCTCCCGGGACCAGGATCTGCGCGTCAAACCCAACCCGAAACTCCACCGATTCACCACGACGTTCCCGAAGACGGTGCGCGACAAGATGCCGTTGGACGTCGACTTCACCCTCACCTTCACCAACCACACCGGCGGACCCATCGACGGCGGCATTCTCGGCATGTCGAACATCAGCGGCGGTTCGGTGGAGTCCTCAAGCCACGCCTGCGGCCGCGTCAACGACGACAAGTCCTATGTCGAGTGCCGGGTTGAGGCGCACGACGGCGAAGCGGTGACGTTCAGGTTCTCGATGCACGCCGACACGGTCGACCACGGTTTCAGTGCGCACGTCCGAGTGGACGCGGACCGTTGCTCGCAGCTATGCGCCGAGGCTAATCTGGAGGCGAAGGTGGCGTCCGCGAGATGAGCGCTTCGGCCGGCCGCGGCAGGACATAAAAAAGCTCCCCGAATTGGACTCGAACCAATAACCTGCCGGTCAACAGTCCCATGCCGGGCTTATATGCAGGCGTTTTACGTACCTTAGCATTGATGTTTAGGCATGTCACGTGCATCATGGCACGCGTGGGCATCTGATGTTCGTGCCCCTGCTCATGCCCATTCTGTCCACTCACACCGGACACAATGGTGACTCGAAACTTGCGGCTCGCTGCCCATCGGGGATCGGCCTGCGCGACCAGTTGACGGTTGAAACCCGACGTCGGAGAAGACCGGCTCTGCGCACGTCGGATACGGCTTCTCATGCGCGCCACACGAGCAATCGCTTGTTGACGCCACCTGTTGTATCGACAGTTCTTTGGCAATCGAAGGGACTTATAGTGTCAGATCATGCCGGGGCAGATCTCTACCACCAATAGCGGTGATAGGCAATGCTAACCGGCCACGTCGTGTCGTGGAAGCCGTTCAACGTGCAGCGCGGCACCATCGCCGCCCACGGGACCCGCGCATTGACGCCGCTTAGACCCACGCCGAGACGTCGAGCGCAAATGGACAACCATCCACATCGACTGTCCCGACCGTATGAGACCCTCCGCGGCCGTTGAGCACACGTCATCGTGTGAACGCATCCGCGGTGGGGGTCTGGCTGGTGAGTGTTGGCGCGGAGGTCGCCGTGTTGTTGTAGTCGCTGGAGAACGGTGACGGGGAAGGGACCCGCTTGTGCGGTGTCGAGTTTGGAGCCGTATGAGCAGGTCGCTTGACAAAAACGTAAGGCCTACGTGGATTTTCTAGTCCAATGTGAATCCGGCCCCCGATCAGTGCGTTTACCGTGATTGTCGCGCCCTATGAAGATGGTGAGGGTCAATGGTCACCGCTGTCCTTCACGCCAGGGCGGCTCACCGCAGGATTTGTGGAGTGTCTGGATGATCGGTGGTTTCGATGGCGGATCGTTCGGTGTCAGTGATTGCTTTGCAATGGTGCAGGATCGCCGCCGCGCGATTCCATCGGTTGCGGGCTTGCGATGTCTCGCCGGTTTCCTCCAGCGCTAGTCCAATGCTCCACAAGATCGCAGCGTGACGAATAGTGCCGTCTTGGCCGATCTCATTGCAGAGTCTAAGGGCGCTGGTGAGTGTATCGATTGCTTCGGTGAGACGGCCAGCTCGGTGGAGGACAACACCCAGGTTGCCCATTGAGGTCAGTTGGCCCAACGAGTTTCCAGTTCGCACGGCGATATCGGACGCTTCGGTTAGGGTGGCGATTGCTTCAGCGATCCGGCCTTGCGCTTCGTAAATGAAACCCAATTGATCCAGCGCGGGACATTCGTTGTTCCCGCTGGCTTGTCTTGTGGCCTCAAGCGCTTGAGCGGCATAGTCGAGGGCTCGGTCCAGGTCACCGAGTCTGCGGCAGATCCGTGCCAGGCCAATCAAAATGAAGCTTGGGACAGGGGCCTCTCCACTTTGTCGCCTAGCGTCCAGGGCACGCAGTAGGTGATCTCGTGCCCGCGACAATTTGCCCTGGGACTTTAGGGTCTGTCCCAGGTCGCTGTGCGCGAAGAATTGCAGTTGGGGATCATTGACGCGGTCGGCGTGCTCGCAAACAATGTGACGAAGTCTAGCCAATGTGGCTAGATCGCCGTAGTTCTCGATCGGTACTCCAATGACGGTACTCAGTGCCACCGCCAGTTCCACGCCTTCCTTGCCCTCTGGCGGATTGCGGCAGAGAGCCGTGATATTTGTCAGTTCGTCTGTAGTCCATGCCTTGGCCATCTGCGCAGACGTCATCGGAGTATCGGGGTAGAGCAGATCCTGCGGGCCGATCTTGAGGTTTGTCGAGCTGCTGCGGTTGGGGAAATAGGCGTGGAAACTCGCCCTGGCGGTGGCCAGGTATTTGTGCCACATCCGCACTCGCGCCTCGTCGCGCTCGTGGGCGGTCTCCTCGGCTTCCACGAGTTCGCGAGACAGCAGCCGCAACAGGTCGTGGGTGCGATATCGCCCTGGCTTCTGGGATTCGGCAAGCTGAGCGTCCACAAGAATGTCAAGAAGGTCCTCGGCGCGGTCATCGTGCACATCAGCCAAGCCGGCGGCGATCGGAGCGCCGACATCGGGCCCGTTGTGCAGGGCGAGTAGTCGAAACATTCGGGCTGCGGCGGTCCCGTCGCTGTCGTGGAACAAGTCTCGGTAGCTGACCATGAAACTAGAGCGAACCGCAATATCATCCACTGCCAGTTCGGAGAGCCGAGAATCGCTAAGTTTGGCCACCAACCGCGAGATACTCCAGGCTGGACGAATTTTGAGGCGTGAGGCGGAAATGTTCAGTGCCAGTGGCATTCCCGCGCACAACCGCACCAACTCAGCTGCGGCTTCGGGTTCGGCGTCGATTCTGGAAACACCGACCACTCGGGATAGAAGTGCGTGCGATTCCTTGTCAGACAGAGCCTCGAGGCGCCACCCCGACGCGTCATCCAGAGTGGTCATGGCCCGGCGGCTGGTGATGACGACCGCACAGCCCGCCCCGGAGGGTAGCAACGGACGTACCTGCGCGATGTCCTTGGCATCGTCCAAGACCACCAGGACGCGTTTGTGCGCCGTGAAGGTCCGGAATCTGTTCGCCAACTCCGGCGTCTCGGTGAGGTGCCCCGGCTTGTCCCCCAAAGACCGCAGAAACCATGCCAGTGCCTGGCCAGGGTCGACCGGCTTGGCGTCCGGCGTGGCCCCGTGAAGATTGGCGTACAACTGTCCATCTGGGAATTGCTCCGCCACTGAATGCCCCAGGTGGATCGCCAGGGCCGACTTCCCGATCCCACCGGCACCGCTAATCGCCACGATCACTGGGGTCTGGGCGAGCCTGTCACTCAGGTCGTCGAGTTCGGTGCGCCTGCCGGTGAAAGCGCCGATGTCGGCGGGCAGTTCGGCCGGGACCGGCGATGCCGCGGCGCGGGGCTCGGTATCCCGTGACACATCGCCTGTGAGGATTGTGCTTTCCAGCTCGCGCAGACGTGGACCGGGATCCAGGCCAAGCTGTTCGGCCAGCAACCGCCGCACGTCCTGGTAGGTATCCAGCGCCTCGGATTGTCGCCCTGAGCGGTACAGCGCGAGCATCAGCTGGGCCCGAAACTCCTCGTGCAAGGGATACTGATCCACAAGGGCTGTAATCTCGCCGAGGATCTCGGTGTGATTGCCCCGCCCCAGTTCGATGTCCACGCGCCGTTGCCGCGCATTGAGCCGGACGTGTTCCAGACGGGTGGCCTCGTCGCGCAGCAGTTCATGGTCGGTCAATTCCCGGTAGGCGGAGCCGCGCCACAGCGCCGCGGCTTCCGACAGTAGATCCGCAGCGGCATCCGCGTCGCCGTTGCGACGCGCGAGATCGGCGTCTTTCACCAGCTGCTCATAGCGCAGGGCGTCCAGCTCGTCGGTGCTCGCACGGATCCGGTAGCCACCGCTGTCATTGACGATCCGGTCGTCTTCGCCCAGGCGCTGGCGCAGCTTGTGCACGTGCCAGGGCACTCGTTTGGCGCCGTCCGGTCCCGACACGTCGTCCCAAAGCACATTGGACAACACATCGACGGGCACCGCGCGATTGGCACGCGCCAACAACGCGGCCAACAGCAATCGCCCAATGCGTCCCGGCACCACCAGCGGCTGAGCACCGTCCATCACGCGCAGGGGACCCAACACCTCGAACCTCACGGTGCACCCCTGGCGGATTGGCATGTGCCTGCATCGCCGTCAAGTATGCCCAACGTGGATGTGGCCAGCCAATCGCGAGCAAAGCAATCGCAAATACTTCCGGGCCAAACTCGGCACTCACGTAGCCAATCCGAAAGGGCCCAGCCAAATGAATGATGCCCAACCCATGCTCGCTGACCTGGAGGCGATCTACACCGCCGGAAAGGCCACGTTGCCCAACGTGGCGCAGGTCTTCGGGTCCGCCGGGCAGTGCGTGCACGCCACCAGCGGCAGCGAGTCCGCCGCGTTCACCTTCACCGGAGCCGGAGCCGGGGCCGGGGTCAAGCACCTGCATGCCCAATGGGCCGCGCTGCGCGACACCTTGCGGGACCGGATCCTGGCGCCGACTCAGCAGAGCCTGCTCACCTCGGGGCAGGCGCTGGTGCAGGTCGCCGGCGACTACGCCCAGCAGGACGGCGACAACGCCAAGGCCATCAAGGACCTGGACACCAGGCTGGCCGTCAACGGCGACGGCGTTCCCGCGAACAAGCCACCGACGTCGGTGACAACGGTGCCGAAGCACGATGATCCGGCAACGCGCGAATACCCCAAGTTCAATTAGAGATTGTGGACAGATAGGACCGTTATGGCCTGGTACGGCAGCATCGACACAGTCAAACCCGCGCTTTTGCGCGCAGCCACCGAGGCACGCGAACGCATGCTCCAGTCCGAAAACGCCGCCCCGGGACAAGGCCCCGGCCAGGGCCCGGACAAGAAACAGACACCCATCGGTCCAGTGGAGACCGACGCCAATTTTCAGAAGTACATCGACCGGCTTGACGACTTCACCAAACCCGACCTCGGGCCCGTGCTGGCCATGCGCGACGCACTGGGCCAGGCCGATATCTGGCTCGCCTCCGGCGCGGCCGCCGAGATCACCAAACTCGCCGCCGACTTCGGCAAGGGGGGCGGCAAGTGGAGCTCGGCGGCCGCCGAGAACTTCGGGACCTACATACTGGCGCCGTTCGGCACGATCGTGCAAAACCAGCGGACCATCACGATCAAGGTGCTCCAAGACGCCCTGGATACCTACGCCGACATGCTGAAACGCCGGAAGACGGACGCGCTCACGATCGCGAACAAGACGATTGAGGTGCTCGATTCTCTCAACATCGTCAACGCCAAGTGCCTGTTTTGCGCCAGCGTCGTCGCCCTTGCCCTGGCCGGAGGCGGTCTCACCATCTCCGGGATCTTCATCGGAGCCGCGGCCACCACCGCTGAGATCGGTGTCGCCATCTCCAGCGCCTCCGTCGCGATAACCAGCTCGGTGATCTCGAACGTCAGCATCGGGGGCGCGACCCCATCGTCAGTGCTGTCCTCGATGACCCAGGCGCTCGACGGTGTCGAAAAGGAAATGGACGCCAAGGCCTGTGGCGCGGGAAACGTGTTGCAGGAAAGAGCGACCAAAAAGGTCGATCAGATCCTCCAGGCCGACGCGAAGGGCCAAGGGACCCGGATTCCGGTCCTGGTGCCGCGCGAACCCGACACCGGGGCACCACGCGTCACCGACGGCAACGGCCACGCCGTCAAGCCCAAGTTCACCCCACCCACATACGACAACCCGACCGACAATTAGGACGGACACCGATGCCGACGCTGGCCAATCTGCTCGACCGGATGACCATCAAGGTGGTATCCCCGGACGGCAACATCCGGGCCGGGGTCTCCGGGCCACGACTGGACATGTCGCTTGATTTCCGTCCCGGAAGTTACCACCGGTATGACGACACCACTATGGAACACCAGCTAGCGAAACTTGCCACTCTGCTGTGGACCGGGTATCAACGTGGGTACGAAAATGCCACCGCACAGGCCGGTCTGGAGGTAATTTCCGACCCGGTGGACGACACCTTCCGTGCGTTTCTTCGTGGGCAGTCCACGATCACCGCCCACGGTGAATCCTCAGATAAAACCGTCCGTGCCACCAGCACCGGACTGCTGGAGTGGGCCTTCCACATCAAACCCGGCTCACTGAGCCGTCTGCGTGAAAACGAGTTCAAGCCGCACCTGCTCGAGGCAGCACGCGCGGTCCTGAACGACCACAACGAATCCGTAGAACGCCTACGCATCGAGTGCCTAACCACGATTGTGGCCAACGCACCCAAGATTTGAGTCCCGATCCCGAACGCTCCATTCTGACCTCTGATCAGCGGAGGAACAGAACACCTGCGGGATTCATTGTTTGGTCGTCGACGTCGGCGCGGATGAGGCGGACTCCGAGGATGATTACCTGGACGGCGAGATCGGCGCCGCAGACGTAGGATCAGGCGACTACAGGTGTCGGAAACGCCCCGGGGCAGGCGGCCACGGCGGTGACGGTGCTGGCCTGGATCTCCTCCAGCTCCAGATCAACGGGTTCGACGGTGATCCCCCATAGTCCAAGGTAGTCAGTGGCGATTTCGATCTTGTGCCGGTTCCCCGTCACCATCGCCATGGTCTCAAACGGCTTCACGATCGTGTCCTTAGTGGTCGCTGTATGACTTGGCTTGGAGGGTGAACAACTCGGCGTATTGCCCGCCTTGAGCCATGAGTTCGTCGTGGCTGCCAGTTTCGATGAGGTGGCCTTTGTCCAGGACGATGATGAGATCGCAGGTGCGGATGTTGGCCAGGCGGTGGGTGATCAGGATGGTGGTGCCGTCGCGGTGGCGTAGGTGGTCGAATAGGGCGTGTTCGGCGCGGGGGTCCAGTGCGGCGGAGGGTTCGTCGCAGATGAGGATTGGGGCGGCTCGGTAGTGGCCGCGGGCGGCCGACAGGCGTTGCCATTGGCCGCCGGACAGGTCGACGCCGTCTTTGTAGGTTTTGTCGAGGAGGGTGGCGTAGCCGTGGGGGAGGTCGGTGATGGTGTCGTGGACGCCGACGGCGCGGGCTGATGTCTCGATCTTGGCGTGGCCGTTGGTGGTGTGGGCGGCGCGGCCGATGCGGATGTTGGCCGCCGCGGTGAATGGCCAGCGTTGCACGTCTTGGCCGATGACTCCGATGTGGCTACGGCATGCTTCGACGTCGAGTGTGGTGGTGTCGATGCCGTCCCAGGCCATGGTCCCGCTGGTGGGCTGGTAGAGGCAGGCGAGGACTTTGGCGAGGGTGGTCTTGCCGGACCCGTTCTCCCCGACCAGCGCCACGGTCTGTCCCTTCGCAATGGTTAGTGAGATGTCGGTGATCGCGTTGGTCTGGGCGCCCGGGTAGCGCAGCGACACGTTGTCCAAGGCGATCACGTCGGGAACCGCCGGAGAGGCAAAAGCTTGTGCCGACGTGGTTGACGCGGCTGCCGCCTCGGTGCCGCTTGTGGAGCGTGGGGTGGCATCGTCTGCGGACGCCGGGTTTGCGGTGGCGGTGCGGGTGCGGGCGTCATCGATGAACGATTGATGGTCACCGGCATACAGGCCGGAGTCGTAGCATTCGTTGACGGCGTTGATGAGGTTGCGCATGGCCGAAGTACCTTGCTGCAACGCCAACACCGCCGCGGCCCCGGCAGCGATCGGGATCGCGCCGGTGGCCAAAAGCCACGCCAGGACCCCGTACACGCCGACCGCGGCGGCCCCGGAGGCGATGCTGCCGGCGGCGCGGGTGGCGGCCTGTTTGTTGGCGACGGTGGTCTCGGCGCTGGTTTCGGTGCGCGCCATGGCCCGGTGCTGGGCCGACAGCCAGGGGGCCAATTGGAGCGATCGTACGTCGGCGGCTGCCCGCGTGTCAGCCATGATCATCAGCAGTATCCACAAGCGACGCCGCCGGGACACCCGGGTCTGGAATGACAGGTACCCGATCTTGGCCGACCGCAGCGCCGCCCACGCCGCGGGACATGCCGCGACCGCCAGCAGTACCAGCAGGATCGGGTGGAACGAGGCGATCGCCACGGCCACCGCGACCACCGTGACCGCGCCGGTGATGGCGTCGATGGCGTACTGCACCAGCCACACCGCGGTGTCCAGGCCGCGGTCCCGGCAGCGTTGCATGGAGTCGGCGAAGTCGTCATCGTCGAAGGCCGCCAACGGTACCCGCATGCTCAGGGCGAAGAACTCGACCTCCACGGCGTTGGTCACCAGGGGTTTGAGCCTCGACTGGGCCCAGCCGGCGGCGATACCCAGGCCCGCTCGGGCGCCCGCGGCGATCGCCACGGCCACCAGCGACGGCGCCGCGGCCACGAACCGGTCCACTGTCGGGGATTGGGTAAACAGGGCCGCGGCGACGTTCTTGGTGGCGATCAACCCGGACGTCACCGCCACACCGGCGGCGACGTTGAACACCACCGCGGCGATCGTCGTGGTTTTCGATGCCCCCCAGGCCACGACCAGCGCCCGAGCGATGAGGGCGGGCAGACGCCGCAGCATCGTCCACAACCCGGCATTGGCGGTGGTCTCGGCGTGGCTGTACCAGCCCAGTGCCTCCAACTCCGCCAGCACCTCCCCCTCACCTACAGGTTCGTCCTTTGTGCCCGTCTCGGGGCGTCGTTGCCTGGGCAGCAAGCCAAACCATCGCGGCATGGACAAAACCCTCCCGTGAAGTCAAGACGTGTATAGGGTCAGCGTTTCATCACGGTGTGACATCGGAGGGGCCCCTGGTGGTGATGTGGAGAATGCCGTCGGCGATGGAGATGGCACGGATGGTGTGGGGTTGCAGGGGGTCGGCGTGATGGCGGCGGGTACATCGGCTTCGCGTAGCAGGATCGCCAGGTGGCACAGGCTGGATCCGTGATCGAACACCATTCCGGCGACGTGTCCGATGAGGATGGACAGGATGGCGTAGGGGCGAGGCGCGTAGATGATGGTTGTGCGGTCGTAGTGGCTCAGTTCGGCGACGAGCCCGGCGGCGGCGATAGTGGATTTCCCGGCCCTCGCCAGTCCGTGAATACGATGCGCAAAGTAAGGTGTCGTCGCCGCGGGGTTCGATGTTGCCGCGTTGGCGGGTCTTCGGAGTCTTCATGGGCATCCCTCAAAGATGTTCATGCCCAAGCTCATGCCCAAGGATCGAAATCTCGGGCGTGTCGCGACCGCCGAACCGGGTATATTGGCTGGTAGAAGCCGAAAAAGAAAAGCTCCCCGAATTGGACTCGAACCAATAACCTGCCGGTTAACAGCCGGCTGCTCTGCCAATTGAGCTATCGGGGACTGTGTCCGCCGTGGCGAACCTGGAACAGAGTACAACAGGGTTTCGGGGTGTCGGCAACTGGGTTTGTCAAGATTGCGACTTGTGGGCTCACACTGGGTGAGAAGGCGGCACAATGGGCGCGCAGCGGTTGTCACCGGCTATGGGAGGCGTGAGATATGCGTAAGTGGATGTTCGTGGCGGGTGTCGCGGTGGGCTACGTTTTGGGCGCCAAGGCCGGGCGGGAACGGTACGAGCAGATCGTGTCGGCGGCGCGCAAGGTGCGGGACAACCGGACCGTGCGCGGGGCCGTCGAGACGGTGCAGCAGCAGGCCGGGAACGTGGCGGGCTCGGTGCGGGAACGGTTCCTGCGCACGAGTTTCGGCGAGCGTTGGTTCGGGGACGGCGTGGTCGAGGTCGAGGTGGACGACATGCGGCCGGAGTACTGGGAGACCGCGGGCGTCACCACCTCGGCGCGGGCGCGGCAGAGCCACGGCGACCCGGCGATCTGAGCCGGGCTCAGGCCAGGCGTTCGCGGCGGTTGAGCCGCACCACGGCCAGCGCCCCTCCGGCGGCGACGGCGGCGATCCAGGCCAGGAAGGTCAGGCCGTAGGGCCACGACGGCGTGGAGTCGGAGACGTTGACCATGGGCTGGGACTTGATCCCGGCCGCCCACCAGATGCCGCTGCGCAGCAGCTTCTCGAAGTCGCCGTCCTCGAAGTTCTTCGAGCTGTGGCCCATCGAGGTGTACCAGGCGCGGCCGCCCTCGAACTTGTGGCACCAGGCGACCGGCAGGGTGGAGTCGTTGAGGCCACCGTCTATTGTGGCTAGCACGTCGAAGCCCTTGCGCTTGGCCACGTCGCGGTCGAAGTGGTACCACTGGTCGTCGTGGTCCTCCAGCTGCTCGGGGGCGTAGCGGGCCGGGGACTGGTCGGTGTCGACGGCGACGGTGCGCGCCGTGGTGGGTTGGCCCTCGCCGGTGACCTCGAAGGCGCCGACCAGGTCGTGGTAGTACTTCCAGTGGCGCTCCGCGCGGGAGGCCCCGTGCACGCCGACGTAGCCGCCGCCGCGCGACATCCAGGCGGCGAAGGCCCGCTGCTGCTTCGCGTCGAGGACGTCGCCGTAGTTGTTGAGCCACAACACGACGTCGTACTTGTCGAGCGTGGGGCGGGTGAACGACGCGGCGCTGTCGGTGGCGTCCACCTCGAAGCCGTAGCGGCGGCCGAACATCTGCAGCAGGTTGACGTCGGTGCTGGTGGCGGTGTGTTCCTGCTTGGGGTCGGCGGCCTTGGTGAACACCAGGACGTGCGGTTTCGCCCCCGAAGCCTGGGCGGGCACGACGGGTACCAGCAGCAGCGCCACAGCCGCCAGCGCGACGGCGAACAACCTCCTCAGCACGGCTTCACCGTACCGGGCGTCATTTGTACAGCAGCTTGCCCATCCGCCTGGACGCCACGGTGATGCCGATCGCGCCGATCAGCACCAGGTAGGCGGCGTGCCCCAGCAGGCCCCACTGCGGCAGGCCCAGTGTGAGGCCCCGCACCAGCTCGATGCCGTGGTACAGCGGGGACAGGTACACCAGCCACTGCAGGGCGACCGGGTAGTTCTCGATCGGGGTGAAGGTGCCCGAGAACAGGAACATCACGAAGACCATCGACATCAGCCAGTCGAAGTCCGTCCAGGATCGAAAGAGCGTGGACATCGTCAGGCCGATGCCGACAAAGGACAGACCGATCAGGACGGCCGCGGGCAGCGCCAGGATCGCCCAGGCCGAGGCGATCATGCCCATCGAGGCCATGACGACGAGGAACGCCACGACGTACAGTGCGCCGCGCAGCAGCGCCCACGCCGTCTCGCCCATCATGATCTCCATGGGGCGCAGCGGCGTGGCCAGGATGCCGTCGTAGAGCTTGGCCCACTTGAGTTTCCCGAAGACGTTGAAGCTGGTCTCGGCGATGGCGGCCATCATGGCGGCGTTGGCGAGCATCGCCGGGGCCACGAAGGTGGCGTAGTCGACGTGGCGCCCGTCGGGCAGCGGGATCTTGCCGACCAGGGCGCCGACACCGATGCCCAGGCCCAGCAGGTAGAACAGCGGCTCGAACACCCCCGACACGATGAGCAGCCAGGCGCGGCGGTGCGCGGTGAAGTTGCGTTCCACCATCGCACCGGGGCGGCGCAGGCCGCGGAAGCGGACCCATTGCACGGCGAGCTCGGTCATGGCCTCTGTCCTCTCCTAGCCCGTCATCCGGCGGCGCAGTCGCGCGCTGGCCAGCCACCAGCCCAGCACGCCGAGCACCAGCAGGTACGCGACGTGGACGGGCCAGGGCCACGGGGTTGCGGTGCCCGATGCCGCCCAGCGGCACAGCTCGGCGCCGTGCCACACCGGGGAGATCCAGGCGATGGGTTGCAGGTAGGTCGGCAGCTGCGACAGTGGGAAGAAGATGCCGGAGAACAGGCTGACCGGCACGATGCCGAAGCGCTGGATGATGGACAGCGCCACCTCGTTCTTCACCGTGACGGAGAAGGAGTAGATCCAGCCGATCAGGGCGAAGCCCACCAGGAGCCCGAACACTATGGACAATGGGGCGGTGGGCCGGGAGAAGATCCCGAACACCCCCAGCACCCCGCAGAACACGCTGGCCGCGATCAGCGAGCGCATCAGTCCGTACAGCAGGTGCCCGGCGAGGATCTGCGGCGGCGACAGCGGCGACGCCTGCATGGCTTTGTACTGCTGGCCCCAGCGCAGCGCCGCGAACACCGGCCAGGTCATCTCGCCGCCGACGGTCTGCAGGACGGTGGACGCCAACAGGCCCGGGGCGACGAAGGCGGCGTAGGAGACCCCGCCGAGGGCGCCGGTGTTGTTGACGTACGCGCCGACGCCGTAGCCGATGCTGACCAGGAACAGCACGGGCAGCATGAAGGTGGACAGCACCGAGCCGTACCAGACCCGGCGGTAGTTCATCAGCCAGTATTCGAAGGCGTGGAAGGTGCCGACCATGTCCGTTCCTACTCGATGAGGCTGCGGCCGGTGAGGCGCAGGAAGACGTCTTCGAGGGTGGCGCGGCGGGCCAGCAGGCTGGACGGGGTGATCGCGCGTCCATGCACTTCGGACATTGCGGCGTCGCCGTCGTTCGCGTACAACAGGATCCGGTCGGGAAGCGCCTCGACCTGGGCGTCGATGCCGTCCAGCTTGTCGGCGATGTCGGACAGCTCGTCGGTGTGGCGGCCCTCGAAGCGCAACTCCACGACCTCGCGGGTGACGTGGGCGTCGATGAGCTCGCGCGGCGAGCCCTCGGCGGCGATCCGCCCCGCGTCCATGATGACCAGGCGGTCGCACAGCTGCTCGGCCTCGTCCATGTAGTGCGTGGTGAGGATGATGGTGATGCCGCGCTGCTTGAGCCGGAACAGCCGCTCCCACACCAGGTGGCGGGCCTGCGGGTCCAGCCCCGTGGTGGGCTCGTCCAGCATGATGATGTCGGGCTCGTTGACCAGGGCGCGGGCGATGGTGAGGCGGCGCTTCATGCCGCCCGACAGCTCCTCGACCTTGACGTCGGCGCGGTCGGACAGCTTGACGAAGTCCAGCAGCTCGCGGGCCCGCTCCTTGGCCACCTTGTATTTGATGCCGAAGTAGCGCGCGTAGATCACCAGGTTCTCGAACAGGGTGATCTCGGTGTCCAGGGTGTCCTCCTGCGGCACGACGCCCAGCCGCGCCCGGATCGCCGGGCCCTGGGTGGCGGTGTCCAGGCCGAGGACGGACAGCTCGCCGTCGCTGGGCCGCGACACGCACCCGATCATCCGCATGGTGGTCGACTTGCCCGCGCCGTTGGGCCCGAGGAACCCGAAGGCCTGCCCACGGCCCACGTTCAGGTCGATGCCGTCCACCGCCACGGCGCTGCCGTAGCGCTTGACGAGGTGGCGCGCGTAAATCAGGGGGCGATCGTCTGGCACACGGGGACCGTAATGCCGCGGTACGACAATCACAAGTGGTTATCGGGGGATTGACACACCGATCACAGGCCGCCGACGGCCTTCTCCTTGAGCCCCCGCAGCCGTTGCTCCAGCGTGATCAGCTCGCCGAACAGCGTCATGTACTCCTCGTTGGCCGAGGCGGGATTGACGCGTTGCAGGCGGGACTTGAGCTCGCGGACCTGGCCGTCGACCACGGGCACCTGCACGCCCGCCAGCGTGGTGTTCACATAGGACGCGTCGGGGTCGGCGGTGACCCGCAGCGGCTCCACCGCCAGCTCCGAGATCATGGCGGCCGCGGCCATGTCGCCGCACGCGTCGGTGACCGCGGCGAGCCAGTTCGGCCCGGAACCGGCCGCCCCGGCGCCGCCCGCGGCGGTGATCGCGACGCGCACCGCGCGGTACAGCTCGTCCCGATAGAAGGAGTCGTCGACGGCGTCGAAGTACGGG
>NZ_DASQPW010000072.1:0-13820 GCF_035643755.1 Stackebrandtia sp.
TTCCGGTACCGGGAGCCATCGACCGCCACGGCGACCTCGGCGGGCCAGGTTCCCAGCGGGTCGGTCTCCCCCATGGGCCGACCCTGCGGCGAGGTCCGCATGTCCGCCAGGGTCATGCCCCGGGTCGGGCCGGGCGCCAGCGACACGTGAACGTCGGTGCGCCGCGTCTGGAGCCCCGCCGGATCGGCCACCGCGCACACCGCCCCCGCGTCGCCCACGCAGGCCGCGCCCGGGTCGGCGATCCGGCTCTCCTGCCGCCACGAACCCACCCGCCCGTTCAGCAGCCCGGCCGCCAGACGGGACGCCGCGTCGCCTTCGGACAGACGCTTGATCCCGGTGTCGTCCACGGTGACCTGATAGAACACGTCCAGCCCGTACATCGTCAACGCCGCGCCGCTGTCCAGCACGATGCCCGCGGCCTCCGGGTCGTGCCAGATGTTGAACTCGGCGCCGGCGGTGGTGTTGCCCGCCCCGATCGAGCCGCCCATGAACATCACGTGCTTCACCGCCGCGGCGGTCTCGGGATGGGTGCGAAACAGCAGCGCCAGATTCGTCAACGGCGCCAAGGCTATGACGGTCACCTCGCCGGGAGTCTCCATGATGGTGCGCCGCAGCAGCTCGACGGCGTTGCCAGGCACCGCCCTCGTCGAGGGCTCGGGGACCTCGACGCCGCCCAGGCCGCCGGCGCCGTGCACGCCGCGTGCGTCCAGCACGGGGCTCAACAGTGGACGCTCGGCCCCGCGCGCCACGGGCACCTCGGATCGGCCGGCGGTCTCCAACACCGCCAAGGTGTTGCGCACCACCCGATCGACGCCCACGTTGCCGTCCACACAGGTCACCGCCCGTAGCCGCAGGCCCGGGTGACGCGCGGCGAACAACAACGCCAGGGCGTCGTCGACGCCGGTGTCGACGTCCAGAATCACATCGGTGGGCACGGTACGGCTCCTCAAGGCTTGATGCCTCGGACCCGATATATATTGCTAAAAATCGCAGTGTGGAGGCGTCGAATTCGCCGACCTCCACCACAGCATCATGGTCTCGGCCGCCAGCTGAGCGTAGCGTCCCCCGGTTCTGAGCATGGTGGACGCCAGCTTCCCGGCGACGACGGTGCTGGGCTGCGTGCGAGTGCGCGACGAGGTCATGGTGTCCATGCGGTGATGGTGCTCCTGATAGATGTCGACCGTGTTTCACGGAAAGTCAAGCGGCGTGAAATCCCGCGCCAACGCCCGCCGGGTCGCGCGACGACATGATTTCCAAACCATCACGATTGTGCAACATCGTTCCGCCGCGTCACCGCCGCACTACACCGAACGTGGCCCGCGTCATGCCCGCGACGCCGCGCGCGCCGCCTTCCAGGTCCGCGGCAGACCCGTACCGGGCTCGGTCTGCCTGGCCGAATACAACGCGCCGTCGGCGCCGATCACCGTGGCCACCAGGCGATCGCCGTCGTCCACAGTCAACGACGGCGCGTGAACGAAGAACGGACCCCCGTCGCCCCACGACGACTCGAACCTGCCCGAACGACCGTCGATGATGGCCAGACCGATCGTGCCGGACTCGTTGCGGGTCGCCAGCGCCACCCGCCCGTCCCACGCCGGCGGCGCGATCGCCGCCACCGGCCCGAACCCGCCGGTGGTCTGCAACCGCAGCGGCGGCGACTGCCAGTCGGCGTCGTCGGACTCGCGGCGAAACACCAGCAGATGCCTGGTCCTGGCCTCGCGCACCAGCAGCAGGGTCGCGCCGTCGGCCAGCCGCACCAGGGTGGGCGCGCTGGCCACCGCGGCGTCGGGAATCACCGACGACGTCCACTCCCCCTTGGACTGCCGCCAACACACCACCCCGTCAACACCCGAACCGAAGATCTCGGTGTACTCCTTCGTGGACACCCCGCACAGGCCGTCTTGGACGATGGGCCCGTTGACGTGCTCCCAGCGACCCCACTGTCCGTTGGCGCTCAGCCGCCGCAGCGACAGCTGCCGGAAGAAGTTGCGCACCGCCACGATCGCTCCCCCGCCGGGCGAGGGCACCACGGCCGGCACCCCCAGGCCGCGCCAGGCGCGCACGTCCGAGGCCCCGGAGTCCGGGTTACCCAACGACACCGCGGCCCCCAGGCCCCTGGCCGTCACCGAACGCACCACCAGCTGGCGCGTCTCGTCGCGCGGGTCGGGGCCGTAGGACGCCCGCATCGCCAGCGCCAGGGCCTCCCCCGCGCCGGTGCGTCCGATGTGCACCGTGGGCAGGTACCAGCCGCCGGCGTGCGACCGCGTCTTCTTCCAGGCCGAGCCGTCGTGGTTCCAGTGCACCATGCGGCCCCGCTCCACCGACACCGCGAAGATCCCGTCGTCGTCGGCGTGCATCCAGTTGGTGTCGGCGGCGTAGCGATAGTTCGTGCTTCCCACATAGGACGCCACGTGGTCGCGGTGGCGGATCAGGCGCCGGTCGCCGCAGCCCCAGGCCGCCCCGCAGTCGCGGCCGTCCCGCCAGCCGTACGCCTCCAACAGCTTCGTCTTGCCGCGCCGCGCCGAAGCCGACAGGTTGCGCGGCCACCGCCGGTTGTAGTAGCCCCGGTACGCCTCCACCACGCAGGAGTGCTTGGCGTGCCCGTGAAGCACCGACATCGCGAACAGGCCGGCCGCGGTGTGGTCGATGTGGTCGCTGAAGCCGTCCTGGTCGGCGAAGCGCGGATTGGCCGCGTCGTGCACCTGCGGGTCCGGGTCGGGATCCATGGTGCGCACCAGGCTCGGCTTGAAGGCGTCGATGATGTGCGCCAGGGCCCCGGCCAGGCCGGCGCGGGTGAAGCGCGACGGCCTCGAAAGCGGCGAGCCGGTGGGCACCATGGCGTCGTGGCGGGCGTCGGCCCCCGACCACAGGCCCGCCAGGCGGATGCCGTGGGCGCGCGGGTGCCGGGCGCCGTCCTCCCACAGGTTCAGGTAGATCAGGGTGATGTCGGGTTTGCCGTGCAGCGTGGCGATCTCGGCGTGCGCGCCGTGCGGCAGCGCGAGCGCCCGGCGGTGCCACGGCGCGTCCTCCCCCAGCCCCGCCATCAGCGCGTATGCCGAGCGGTGCCCGGTCTGGCGGGCCGCCACGTAGTCGGCGAAGTTGCGTCGCTTGGCGTGTATCCCGTTGTGCCCGTTGGATTCCCCCGCCGTGATGCACACCGTGATCACGGGATGCCCCGCGGCGATGCTGTGTTGGGTGTCGGTGTTGAAGAAGAACAGGTCGTCGTCGGGGTGGGCGATGATCTGCAGGTGCGGGGTGTGCGCCTCGGTGTAGCCGCGGGTGTGGTTGGCGTCGGGGAACAGGATCGGCGCCGCCGTGCCCCCCAGGGTCAACGAACCCGTCATGATCGCCGCGCCCCCGGCGACCGCCCCTCCCAACAGGACCCGCCGCCGCACCTTCACGGGTCTGTCATGTTGTCCAGTCACGACGGAATAGACGCTTCGCGTTCATCTTCCGGTTGCCGGTGTGTCCTCATTGAGACGTGTGACGACCCGCACCGGGTCGCCGCGACGATGCGGCCCGGTCACCAATCGTGACCGGGCCGCATCAACCTACCGCTCCCTTCGGATCAGGAACCCACCGTGGCGGGCTCCCGCTCGGGCTGTGGCGGCGCCGCGGGGGCGGAGTCCCCGCCCGACCGCTTGCGACGGAACCGCTGCTTGATCCGCTCCACCATGGTGTACAGCGCCGGAACCAGCAGCAGGGTCAGGATCGTCGACGACACCAGGCCGCCGATGACCACAATGGCCAGCGACTGGGCGATGAATCCGCCCGAGCCGGTGATGCCCAGCGCCATCGGCACCAGGGCGCAGATGGTCGCCACCGCGGTCATCAGGATCGGCCGCAGCCGGCGGCGCCCGCCCGCGATCACGGCGTCGCGGATCTCCATGCCCTGCGCCCGATACTGGTTGATCAGGTCGATCAGGACGATGGCGTTGGTGACCACGATGCCGATCAGCATCAACAGGCCGATCATGCCCGGCACGCCCAGCGGGACGTCGGTGAGCTTGAGCAGACCGATGGCACCGGTGGCGGCGAACGGGATCGACACCAGCAGGATCAGCGGCTGCACGAAGCTGCGGAACGTCGCCACCATGATCATGAAGACCAGGGCGATGGCGATCAGCATGGCCAGACCGAGGTCGCCGAACGCGTCGGACTGGTCCTGGCTGGCGCCGGCGACGTCGTAGCTGGTGCCCGCGGGCATGTCGATCTTCTTCAGCTTCGACTCCAGCGACGCGGTGACCGCGCCCAGGTCGGTCGCCTCGGCGGTGGCCGACACCGACGCGGTGCGGTCGCCGTCGATGTGGCTGATCTCCACCGGCGCCTTCACCTGTTTGACGTCGGCGACGTCCGACAGCTTCTTCACTCCCGCGGCGGTGGGAATCTCCAGGTCCTTGACGTCGGAGACGTCGCCGGGCTTGGCGTCACCGGCCAGCACGATGTCGCTGTCGCGACCGTCCAGGCTGATGTTGCCCACCGGGGAGCCCTGCACCTGCTGGGCCACGAACTGGCCGATGGCCTGTTCGGTGAGGCCCGCCTGGGCGGCCTTCTTGGCGTCGACGTCGACCTGGAGCCGCGGGGCCGCGTCCTCCAGATTGGACGTGACGTCGCGGACGCCGTCCACGTCGCCCATGGCGTCTTCGATCTTCGACGCCGCCTCCTTCAGCGCGGCCTCGTCGGACCCCTTGACGTCCACCTGGACGGCGCTGCCTCCGGTGGCCTCGCTGGCGCCCTGGGCGCCCACGGTCACCTCGCCGATGCCGCTCTTGTCAGCCAGGGCGTCGCGCAGGTCCTTCTCCACGTCCGGCGTCTTGTCGGCGTCGGCCACGGTGATGCTGTAGGACGCCTTGTTGGTCTTGGCTCCCATGCCGCCGAACATCGGGTTTCCCGAGCCGACGTTGACCTGGTAGCTCTTGATCTTGTCGTCGGCGCGGAAGTCCTTGAGCACCTTCTCGACCTTCTTGGACGCCTTGTTCGTGGTGTCCAGGTCGGTGCCCACCGGCATGGTCTGCGTCATGGACGTGGTGTCCTGACCGGACGAATCCAGGAAGTTCGTCTTCAGGCCCGGCACCAGGGCGATGGTGCCGATGAACACAGCGATTCCCACCACGATGGTGATGAACTTGAACCGGGTGGCGAACTTGAGGATCGGCACGTACATGCGTTGCAGCGGGCTGCGCAGCTCCCTGGCCTCGGCCTTGGCGCGGATCGCCTCGGCCTCGGCCGCCGACACCTTGGGCCGCTTCATGAACCAGTACGCCAGCACCGGGATCACCGTCAACGCCACCAGCAGCGACGCCAGCAGCGCCACGGTCACGGTGATGGCGAACGACGAGAACAGCTGACCGACCAGGCCCGACACGAACGCGATCGGCAGGAACACCGCCACGGTCGTCAGGGTGGAGGCGGTCACCGCGCCCGACACCTCGCGCACGCCATTGAGGACGGCGTCGCGTTTGGCCTCGCCGTACGCCAGATGTCGTTTGATGTTCTCCAGTACGACGATCGAGTCGTCGACGACGCGCCCGATCGAGATGGTCAGCGCTCCCAGGGTCAGCATGTTGAGCGAGTAGTCCCCGGCCCACAGCGCGATGAGCGCGATCACCACCGACAGCGGGATCGACATCGCCGTGACCAGTGTGGACCGCAGCGACAGCAGGAACACCATGATGACGAGGACGGCTCCCAGCAGACCCAGGCCGCCCTCGGTGGTCAGGTCGTTGATGGACTTCTCCACCGACGGCGCCTGGTCGAAGATCACCGACATCTCGGCGTCCGATCCCAGGCGGTCCTTCAGGTCGTCCATCTTGTCGTTGATGTCGTGGGAGATGGCCACCGCGTTGCCGTCGGTGGTCATCGTGACCGACACCCCGAGGCTGCTCTTGCCGTTGGTGCGGGTGATGGAGGTGGCCTTCTCGGGCTCCACCTTCACGTCGGCCACATCGGACAGCTTGACCGCTCCCGCGGCGGCCGCGCCGCCGGCGGCCTTGCCGCCCTGTCCGGCGCCCGCCCCACCGGGCTGTCCGCCACCGGAGCCCGATGACGGCGTCAGGTACATGGCCTTGATGTCGTCGGCGCTGTCCATCTTGTCGCCGACCTGGACGCTCATCGCCTTGCCGTCCTGGCTCAGCGTGCCCGCCGGAACCGCGACCCCGTTGGCCTGCAGCGCGTCCGTGATCGCCGTGGGCGACAGGCCCTTGGCCTTCAGCTTGTCGGAATCGGGGGTGATGGTCACCTGGTCGTCGCGGGCCCCGGTGACCTGGGCGTCGCGCACGTTGGGAATCGACTTCAGCTCGGGCACCACAATGGAGTCCAGCTTGTCGAGGAGCTTGGCGTCGGAGGTGCCGTCCCCGGCCGACACGGCAAGCGCCATCACGGGGATGTCGTCGGTGCCGCCCGACATGACCTTCGGGTCGACGTCCTGCGGCAGGTCATTGATCCCGTCGACGGCCTTTTCGATGTTGTTGACCAGGTCGTCGTTGTCGGTGCCGTAATCGAACGACACCTGCACCTGCGAGACGCCCTCACTGGACGTCGAGGTGATCTTCTCGACCCCGTCGACGCCCTGCAGGCTGCTTTCGACCTTCTTGGTGATCTGTTCCTCCACGATCTGCGGGGAGGCGCCCTGGTAGGTCGAGACCACTGTGGCCATGGGCAGTTCCAGCGACGGGAACAGTTGTTGCTTGAGCATGGGGATCACATAGGCCCCCACCCCACCGAGTACCAGCGCAATCAGAATAATCAGACTGCGATTGGCTAGGCTCAGCCTGGCCAGTCTGGTCATGGGAAAGTCCCCTTAAAGTGAGAGGGTTGACTGGAGTATCAGGCCGAAGATAACATTTCGCGTGATGCGAACTATTCGTGTCTCAGGCTGTTCTCAGCGACCTTCACGCGCACAAGGGAGTGCCGACTTGGCCAAAAGTGAGGAACGCGACAGGCTCATCGACGACATCACGCGCGCCCAAAGGGACATGGCGCGGGTGTTCGCTCAAGATCGATCCCTGCCGATCCTGGCTTCCAATCTGACCATGCAGCAGTTCAAGACCCTGCTCATCCTGTCCATGAGAGACGATCTGTCCGGGCACGACCTCGCCGAGGCCCTGGGCGTGAAGCTCGGCACCGTCACCGGCATCGTCGACCGCCTCGTGGCCCAGGACCTGGTGGAGCGCCACGAGGACCCCGCCGACCGCCGGGTGCGCCGGGTGCGTCTGACATCACACGGCCGCGGCCTGGTCACCGAACTCACCGACACCGGCATGCGCAAGATGCGCGACATCCTGGGCGAGTTCTCCACCGACGCGCTGCGGCAATGCGCCGAGGTGATGGACTCCTTCGGCGACGCCATCGACCGGCTCTACCCGCATCCGTCCGAACCCTCACGCTGAAAGGAAACGCCGTGGCCGATACCCTGCTCAGCCCCCGCGACATGGTCAAGCGAGTGCAACAGTCCTCATTGGGCGACATCGACACCGAGTCCTTCCCGTCCCTGCTGGCCGACGACGCCATTGTGGAATGGCCCTACTTCCCCGGCGGCGGGTCGAAGCGGCTGGAGGGCGCCGCGGCGGTGCGGGAATTCCTGTCCGCCCTGCCCACCTCGGGGCCGCCGGTGCGCTTCGAGTCCATAGGAGACACCATCGTCCACGACACCACCGACCCCGAGGTGGTGATCGCCGAATACGACGTGCACGGCGTGTCCACCGCCAGCGGAGCGGCGCTCACCCAGCGGGTGGTGCTGGTGCTGCGGGTCCGGGGCGGGCGAATCGTGTCGATGCGCGACTACGTCAACCCCCTGGTGCTGATGAACGCGGCTCAGAAGTAGCGGCGACGGCGCTTGTGCTCCTGGACGCGCATCACCTTGACGGTGCCGAAACCGGTGTCCAGGCGCATCCGCACCGTCGGGGCCGGGACGTTGTCGGGCAGGTGGTTCTCCTCCACCATCCGCGAGCCCAGCTCGGTCTGGCCGTCCACGATCACCCTGATGCCCTCGGGCACCCACACCTTGATCGAGCCCAGGCGCACCGAGCACTCCAGCTCCACCTGCGGCGTGGTGATCTCGACGTCGCACAGGTCGAGCTTCACCGTGCCCACCTTGACGGCGATGCTGCTGGACGCCGGCATCCGCCAGCGGCCGCGGCGCTTCACCGCGCCCACGCCCAGCTGCTGGGACGACGACGGGGGCGTCGAACCCAGGTACTCCAAAGTGGAAGACGTGGCCGCGCCGGGCTCGGGCAGGTCCGACAACAGCTTCTCCAGGTCGCCGCGGGTACGGGCGGCGTAGACGGTCTCGGTGCGGTCGCTGAACTCCGACAGGGTCAATCGGCCCTCGGACACGGCGGTGTGCAGCCGCGACACCACCTGCTCACGTTCGGCGTCGGACGCCCGCACGACCGCGGAGGACGCATCGGGCACGCCAGGGGTATCGGCAGAAGTCATGGCTGACAGCCTATCCCCACCACGGCGCCACTGTGGCGTCACCTAGCTGTCGGCCACCACGCCGTGCCGCACCGCCTCGGCCGCCTCCCGGGCGGTGGCCGCCAGACCCGAGGTCGCCCCGGCCGCGCGCCCGATCTGCCCCAGCAGGTCGACGGTCTGGCGGGCCCAGCGCACGAAGTCGCCGGCGGGCATCATGCCGTCCGGGCCGTCCCCGGCCGCCAGCACCTTGCCCAGCGGCTCGCCGCGCGCCCAGCGGTACATCGGCCACACGAAACCCAGGTCGGGCTCGCGGGTCAGATGGAGGCCGCGGGCGCGTTCGTCGGAGGCGATGGACTCGAAGCGGCGCAGCGTCGCCGACACCGCCTGCGACACCGCGCCCTTGGGCAGCGCCGGGGCCACGTCGGAATCGCGGCGCGCCTCGTACAGCACGCAGCTGGCCACCGCCGCCAGCTCCGGCGGCGCCAGCCCGTCCCAGTCGCCGGCGCGCACGCACTCGGCCACCAGCAGGTCGGCCTCCGACCAGATCCGGCCCAGCACCCGGCCGGGCTCGGTGACGGTGCCGTCGGCGATGTAGCCGTAGTCGTCGAGCATGTCGCGCACCCGGTCGAAGGTGCGCGCCAGCGAGCCGGAGCGCCGGTTCACCCGGTCCTGAAGGCGGGCGTGGTCGGCCAGCAGCCGGTGGCGGCGCCCGGCGTTGGCGGCGTGCGCGTTGACCTCCGGGCACGCGTGGCAGGGGTGTTCGCGCAGCCGCAGCCGCATGTCCTCCAGCTCGACGTCCACGTCCGGACCGGAGCGTCCACGTTGGATTCGCGGCTCGCTGACCGCCGCGGCCGCGCGCATCGCCGCCGACAGGTCGCGGCGCGAGGCCGGGTCGCGGTGGTTGAAGTGCTTGGGCACCTTGATGCGCGCCAGCGAATCCACCGCCGCCGGGAACGCCGCGGCGGCCAGGCGCCCGGCCCAGCGGGCCTCGGTGAGCACCAGCGGCCGGGGCTCGCCGTCGCGCCCGCCCCGGGTGAGACCCGGGTCCAGCACCACCGCCAGGCCCGCGCGCCGCCCGGCCGGGATCCGGATCACGTCGCCCACGCGCAGCTTCGTCAGCGCCACCCGGGCGTCGGCCCGCGCCGCGGCCTTGCGCTCCCGCGCCGAGATCTTCTCCCGGTCCGAAATGGCCATGCGCAGCGCGAAGTACTCGCCGAAGTCGCCGCGATCGCAGCTGGCGCCGTCGTCGAACTCCTCGGCGGCGCGGCGCACCGCACGCGCCTGCTCGGCCAGGCCCACCACCTTGCGGTCGGCCTGGAACTGCGCGAAGCTCGACGACAACAGCTCCCGCGACTTGTCGACGCCCAGGCCGCCGATCAGGTTGATGGCCATGTTGTAGGAGGGGGCGAAGCTGGAGTTCAACGGGTAGGTGCGCGTCGAGGCCAGCCCCGCCACGTGCCGCGGGTCCACATCGGGCGTCCAGATGGTGACGGCGTGGCCCTCCACGTCGATGCCGCGCCGCCCGGCCCGGCCCGTCAGCTGGGTGTACTCCCCCGGCGTGAGGTCGACGTGCTCCTCGCCGTTGTACTTCACCAGCCGCTCCAACACGACGGTGCGGGCGGGCATGTTGATTCCCAGCGCCAGGGTCTCGGTGGCGTAGACGACCTTCACGAGGCCGCGGACGAACAGCTCCTCCACCACCTCCTTGAACACCGGCAGCAGGCCCGCGTGGTGGGCGGCGATGCCGCGCCGCAGGCCGTCCAGCCACGGGTAGTACCCCAGGGCGTTCAGGTCGGACGTTCCGATGTGGGCGGTGCGCTCGGACGCCACCCTCGTGATCGCGTCCTCCTCGTCGGAGTCGGTGAGCCGCAGGCCATCCGACAGGCACTGCGACACCGCCGCGTCGCAGGCGGCGCGGCTGAAGATGAACACGATGGCCGGCAGCAGACCCTCGGAGTCGAGTTTGGACACCACGTCGGAGCGAAACGGCGGGCGCCCGCGGCGCGGACGGCCCCGGCGGTCGTAGCCGAGCTTGCGTTCCTGCTGGCGGATGTGCCGCATCAGCGACGGATTCACCCCGGCGCCCTCCTGCTGGCCGTCCTCGGCGTCCTCGCCGCCGGAGGCCTTCACCGCGAACAGGTCGAACATCCGGCGGCCCACCAGGACGTGCTGCCACAGCGGCACCGGGCGGTGCTCGGACACCACGACCTCGGTGTGGCCGCGCAGCGACACCAGCCAGTCGGCGAACTCCTCGGCGTTGGACACCGTGGCGGACAACGAGACCAGGCTCACCGAGGCGGGCAGGTGGATGATGACCTCCTCCCACACCGCGCCCCGGAACCGGTCGGCCAGGTAATGCACCTCGTCCATCACCACGAAACCCAGACCATCCAATGTGGTCGATCCCGCGTAGAGCATGTTGCGCAGCACCTCGGTGGTCATCACGACCACCGGCGCCTCCCCGTTGATCACCGTGTCGCCCGTCAACAGGCCCACCGCGTCGGCGCCGTGCTGATCCACCAGGTCGTGGAACTTCTGATTCGACAGCGCCTTGATCGGGGTGGTGTAGAAGCACTTGCGGCCCGAGGCCAGGGCCAGGTGCACCGCGAACTCCCCCACCACGGTCTTGCCCGAGCCCGTCGGCGCGCACACCAGCACGCCGCTGTCCTTCTCCAGCGCCTGGCAGGCCTTCACCTGGAAGTCGTCCAGACCGAAGGCATAGCGCCCGGCGAAATCCGCCAGCCGGGGAAACTCCGCGCGTTGCCGGGCAGCGAAGTACCGGTGCGAGGGCGAGCCGTCGGCTTCCGCCTCGGGGCCGTGGGTACGCGGTCGCGAGCTGCCTGACGTCATGACCGCAAGGGTAATGCGCACCCCTGATGCCGCACCGGCGCCGTGCGCACGGCGAGCCGCGTTGCCGGGCCGCCGAAGCCGGTGGGTATTGTCCCCAACGTGCGCCCGAACGAACCACATGACACCAGCCCCGAGTCATCCTTTCGGCCCATCACGGCGGTCTTGTGGGACTTCCACGGCACCCTCGCCCAGGTCGAACCGCTGAGCCGCTCGGTGGAGATCGCCGCCGACCAACTCGGCGTCGAGCTTCCGCCCTACCGCGCCACCATCCTCGCCGACGCGCTCGGCGCCCTGGGATGGGTCGGCTCCGGACAACCCGCCAAGGTCACGCCGTCGTTCGCCGCGGCCTGGGCCGACCGCGACCTCACCGAATCTGCCCACCGCGAGGCGTTCATCGGGTTGGCCGACCAGACCTCCGGCGCCTTCGACGGCTTCGCCGAGGCGATGTACGAGCGCCTGATCGCGCCCGACGGCTGGGTGGCGTTTCGCGACACCATCCCGACGCTGCGGGCCCTGCGCGACGCCAAGATCCCCACCGCCCTGATCAGCAACATCGGCTTCGACCTGCGCCCCGTCATCAAGCATCTGGGCTTCGACGACCTCATCGACCACTGGATACTGTCCTACGAGGTGGGATGGTGCAAGCCCGAGCCGGAGATCTTCCGCGAGGCGTGCCTGCGCCTGGAGGTCGAGCCCGAGGACGTCCTGATGGTCGGCGACCAGCCCGCCGACGCCGCGGCCACCGCCCTGGGCATCCGCGCCTACCTGGTGCCGCACGCCGGCCCCGGCGGCGACGTGGGCCTGGACGCCGTGCGGCAGCTGGTCGGCGCTCAACGCGTCGAATAGTCCATGGTGGCGTAGACGACGATGTTGTCGCGGTAGCTGCGGTGCCCGGCATCGAAGCTGCCGCCGCAGGTGATCAGGCGCAGCGCGGCGTACCCGGTGTCGCCGAACACCGCGCCGTACGGGAACCTGCGCTTCGGATACGACTCCACCAGATCCACCAGGAACCGGGCCCGGCTGCCGTCGGCGCGCGACACCTCGATGGCGGCGCCCGGCGCCAACGCGCCCAGCTCGTAGAACACCGCCGCGCCGCTGGCCCGGCTGTCCACGTGGCCCACCAACGCCGCCACACCGGACTCCCCCGGCGAGGGGCCGGAACGAAACCAGCCCGCCAGCTCGGGGCGGCGCAGACTGGGCACGGCGATGGTGCCGTCGCGATGCAGGCCCACGGGGACCACGTCGGCGTGCACCCCGATCGCGGCGATGTCGACCACTGTTGGCGCCGAGCGCCGCAGCGCCTCGGGGGCGTGCTGGCCCGGGGCCAGGGTCGGCACGGGCGGCAGTGACGCCGGGTGGGCCACGGTGTCGGGCCGCGGCGCGTACACCGCCCACGGCGTCAACCCGCCCAGCATCAGCCCACAACCCGCGGCGGCCACCACCGCCAGCAGCACGAGCACGATCACCTGACGCGGAACGCGCTGGCCCGAGGCCGCGGCGAGGCTACGCGGCGACACCGAACCCGTGGCGCTGCATGTAGATCGCGCCACCCAGCGAGGCCGCGGCCAGCATGCCGCCGCCCACCAACACCAGGATGGTTCCGTTGCCGCCCAAGGATCCCCCGTCACCGGCGGTGGTGCCGCCCGTGGAGACCGTGAACGACGCCGTCGGCGGGTTCTCCACGCTCTTGTCGCAGCGCAACACGGCCACGTAGCTGCCCGTCGGGGTCTCGGGGGTGATCGCCAGGGACCCGCTGATCTTTCCCGAGGAGTCGGCGGACAGGCCGTCCTTTTGCGCGTAGGGCTGGCCCGAGCCGTCGGCGTTGCCGTACCAGATGCTGGCGTTGTCCGCGCCCTTGTCGCAGGTGCCCGACACCGTGATGGTGCCGCCCGGGTTGACCGTGGTGGGTGAAACCGTCACCGTCGTGTCGGCGCTCGGGGAGGGGGAGGGTTCGTCCTTCGTGACGGTGAAACTCGCGGTCACGGCGGGCTCAGCGCCGCACTTGATGGAGGCGACGTAGGTTCCCGCCTCGGTGGAGTCGGGAATGGCTATCGTCGCCTGCCAGTTGCCAGACTTCTTGTCGCCCTCGGCGTTTCCACGCTTGCGGTCGCTGCCCTTGAGCACGTACCAAAACTGCGCCTCGGATGTCTCCCCGGCGCAGTTTCCCTTGAACGTTATGGAATTGCCAGCCGCCACCGTGGTTGGCGTGACCGATATTTTGGTCTCGTCCGCCAGCGCCATGCCCGGGGCGGCCAGTATCAGCGCGCCCCCCACCAATGCCGACCCAGCAAAAAATCGCGCGATTCTCATTCCCACACCCCCGATGTCGCATGGGTCGCAACTCGCCCCAGCCATCGTTGCGAAGCTAACATGCGGTAACGGAGACATTACCGCTTTTCGATGGATTCGCCGGGATTCCATGGCGCGGGGGCGATGACGCGATCGGCGGTGTCGCGCCGCGATTCCACTCTTCGGGCGTTGGGGGCGTCGTTGTGGGCGACGCGGCGCCGCGCGGCGGCCTCGCCGCGGCCGTGCGCGGCGTGGCGGCGGATCAG